>CAIXBE010000455.1 GCA_903917595.1 uncultured Rhodobacterales bacterium | reverse complement strand
TCGGACGGCGACGTTTTTGAGCGCGGCGGACAGACCTGTCCTGTCGCTTTTGTTAGTTTCGAACCTGGATCGCAGTCACGCGCAGAGGGGTGGCGTTCGTAATCGGCGGATGGCGGCAAGGATGGCGCGCACCATGGGGCCGGTGACGGCCACCTCGGCCAGTTGGAAGGTAATGGCGCGGGCGTGACGGATGACGCGGGCACCAATCTTGATCAGTTTGAGTTGCAGGCTGGTCAGCGACCATTGGGCCATTTCCTCGGGCAGTTCGATACAGCGCAGGAAGGTTGCCAGGTTGTAGGCCAGCACGTGCAATTGCAGCCGCACCTCGTTGTCGCGGAACTTCCGGCATGACAGCCGCGTCCAATGGAAGGCGTATTTGCCTTCCTTGATGTGCTGCTCGGCCGTGCCGCGCTGATTGTAGAACCGCACCACCCAGTCCGGCTCCATCGGCAGGTTGGTGACGATGAAGCCGATCTTAGGAAACAGCTCGCCCGGGTGCCATTCGATCTTGGCGATAACACGGCGTTCCTTGCACCAGGACGCCGCCTGATAGTGGAAATCCTCGAAGAACCGTTTGACCTCGGTCAGCGAAGGTCGCCCCACGGGCCGCGTCAACCGATGCGCGATCTTCTCGCGCAAGACGTTGTTGGCGGGCAGCCGGATGGCGTAGAAATAGCCTGCCTCTTCCAGACGTTCGTAGATCGCGGGGATTGCATAGGCTGCGTCCGCCCGGAAGAACCGGCCCCCAAGATCGCGGTCGGCGTAGCGGGCGATGACAGGATCAAGGACGTCCCGCCAGCCGTCGGCGCTGTGGACGTTACCGTTGCGCAGGGCGCAGCGTTCCAGCATGCCGAACTGGTTGAACAGGAAGTTCGGGTGGTAGCAAGTACAGTCGAAGTGCCCGTTCCAAGCAGCACCTTCCTGATCGCCGTGCGTCGGGCTGACCGAGCTGTCCATGTCCAGCACGATATACTTCAACCCGTTGCGGTCATGAAACCGGTCGATCCACTGCCCATTCAGATCCACCAGCGCCTCCCGGTTCTCGGGCAGGGCCAGCGTCTCGGTCTCAAACCGCCCCATTTGGGAAGCCGAAGCTGCTTGCGCGTCGACAGCTCTGCCGCCCACGACCTGACGCATGACCGGATCGAGGGCCAGCCGATCGGCATCGTTGACATCCTCGTATCCAGCCAGCCGCCCGAACACCGATTGTCGGAACAGCCCATCAAGCCGGTGGACGGTGTTCTTGCCCATGCGGGTGTCAAACAGCGCAGCTGACGCAAGCCGGGACAACCCAAGCGCGTCATCAAGCTCGCGCATCACCAGAAGGCCGCCGTCCGAGCTGAGCTGCGTGCCGCAAAATTCCAGCCGCACGCGAGGGTCGAAATCCACCCGATCTGCCCGCTGATAGCCCGCACCCTCTGGGTGATCCATGAAACAAAACTCGCGTAGCACTCAACACCATGATTTATATAGAAAATACCATGGGCAGGACAGCAAAATCAGCGGATTACTTGGGAAATGTGGGTGGAAGACTGCGATACCTTCGCGGCCACCGAACTTTAACCGTATCTTTAACTACGCAGGCCGGATTGACGACGCCCGCAACCCGTTCTAAACGGTTCGCGGTGGCCCGAGTGGTGGAATGGTAGACGCAGGGGACTCAAAATCCTCCGCCGCAAGGCTTGCGAGTTCGAGTCTCGCCTCGGGCACCACTTTCAAAGTAGATGGAATCAAACCTTCCCTGGTTGTGAGCGGGAAGCGATTGTTTTGAAAATGAGGGCAATTTTACAGTTTTTCAGCATTATGCACGGAAAGTGTTGATTTTCGGATGTGCCCGATCAGGCTCGAAGGTATTTACCTTTAAACATTTGATTTTCGCTTTTCGATCCTCGGTTGAAAGGTGTCGGCCTGCAAGTGGCATCAATGAGTGCACCCGGCGATCGTAATCGCCATAAAGTCTATTAAAGCCAGATAGTTGAATTCGCACGCGCTCTTGGTGTTCAGCAAAAATCACAAACATCGCCGCTTCTGTCGTCAAGCGTATCCAAGCTTGATACACGTCATGAGTGCGCAGTCGTCGATTGGCAGGGGTTACTCACAACTTTTTTAGTTCTTTTCGCCGACTTTAGGGCGGATACCTTCTGTCGGTGTAATAGAGTGTGTGAGCATTGATGAAAGCCTGCAAGATGCGGTCAGATATTGCGACGCGAGGTCTTGCGTCGGGTATTGCCGGGTGTGATCAGATCAACGGGATAGGGTCTGAACCGGTATTGCCGCGTTCGTCACCCTGTTTCACGCCTGGCACGCAGATCACCACCGAGCGCGGCGATTGCCCAGTCGAGCAACTTGCTGTGGGTGATAAGGTGATCACGCGCGATAATGGGATACAGGTCGTGCGCTGGGTCGGCCGGACGCAGCTTTTCCTTCACGATTTTCAGGCCGAGCCACACCTGCTTCCGATCTTCATCCGCAAGGGTGCATTGGGAAAGGACCTGCCCGAACGCGACATGCGCCTGTCGCCGAACCACCGGGTTCTGGTCGCCAACGGCCGCACCTCCTTGCGCTTTGCCGAGCGTGAGGTTCTGGTTGCAGCCAAGCACCTGACCTCGCAAGGGGTGCATGTGGTGCAGTCCAGCGGCACCACCTATCTGCATTTCATGTGCGACCGCCACGAGATCGTGTTGGCCGACGGGATCTGGACCGAAAGCTTCCAGCCGGACGACCAAAGCCTGAAAGGCCTTGGCAACGCCCAGCGGCTGGAGATCCACGAGCTGTTCCCCGCCCTGAAGACCGAGGCGGGCCGCGCGGCCTATGTCTCGGCCCGACTCACCGTTGCGGCACCCGAAGGCGTGGTCCATGCCGCGACCTGAATTTTGCAACTTGCGGGGGCAATCCACCGCAAAACCGTTAACAATCCGTGAAAATCTGCTGTACGGAGCAAGATTGGCACAAAGAATGCCCGAATCTACCCTGTTCGTGTCCGCAAATGGTCACGATTGTCAGGTCAGATTGCGGAAATGAGATAGAGGACGAGCACGATGGTCACGTATACTGGCACCGGCGGCAACGACAACATCAACCACAACAACGCAACGGGCAACCCGGCTGACGTCTACGACATGCTGGCTGGCAACGACACCGTGCGGGCCGGTGGTGCCAACGACACGATCTATGGTGGCGCGGGCAACGACAGCCTGCGTGGGGATGCTGGCGACGACATCGTCTATGGCGAGGCTGACAACGACACGGTGCGCGGCGATGCCGGGAACGATACGCTGTTCGGTGGCGCGGGGGTGGATTCCCTCCGTGGGGGCACCAACAATGACATCCTGGTCGGCGGGGCCGGTGCGGATACTCTGGACGGCGAAAGTGAAACTGATACGGCCAGCTATGTGGGGTCGACGGTTGGCGTCAACGTCACGATCAACGCCACGGCTGGCAATACCGGTGGTGACGCTGCGGGCGACCAGCTGTTCAATATCGAAAACCTGACGGGCTCCAGCCAGGGCGATACTCTGACCGGCGACGCGGGCAACAACGTCATTGATGGCGATGACGGGGCCGACATCATTGATGGGGCTGCGGGTAACGACACCATTGCCGGTGGGGCCGGGGCGGACGACATCGACGGCGGCGCGGGTAACGATTCTTTGGTCGGGGGCGCAGGCGCGGATATCATTCTTGGCGCTGTCGGCTACGACACCATCGACGGCGGCACCGAGGCAGACTCCATTGACGGCGGCGCCGGTAACGATTCGCTGTTGGGCGGCGCGGGCGCGGATACGATCCTTGGCGGCATCGGCGGAGACACGATCGACGGCGGCTCCGAGGCGGACAGCATCGACGGTGGCCTTGGCAACGACACGATCGACGGTGGCAGCGGCGACGATGTCATCGTTGCAGGCCCGACTGTCGTCGGTACCGGTGCGCCGGTAGCCCTTGATTTTAACTGGGATCTGGTCGGGGCTGATGGCACTGACATCACCGGTGTTGGCATCAGCCAGGACACTGGCGGGGTCAACGTCAACGTCGTTCTGACCAACCCGGGCGCGAACTTCCAGACCTTCGAGGTCGAGACCGACGAAACGATTTATGTTGCTGGCGGCGAGCCGTTCAATCCTGGCTCGTCCGGCTGGCTGGCGCGGAGCGGTGCTGGCGCAGCGACCGTTGTCGACATCAACTTTGCGGGCACCCCTGGCGCGGGGATGAACGACGAGGTCGAAAACGTACAGTTCCGGATTTCGGACCTTGACGAAGATACCTTCCGCGACCGGGTCGTCGTCCGGGCCTGGGATGCGCTTGGCAATGAGATCACCGTGGTCATGACCGAGACTTCGGCCGACCTTACCACCACCAGCACCGTTGGCGGTGGATCGACGGTCGTGGTCACCAATGGAGTCGGCGGCACGACTCCGGATCAGGTGGATGGATCGGTGCTGGTCACCATCGCCGGACCGGTGGCCCGGATCGAGATTTCGTACGACAACCTTGAGACCACAACCCAGTATATCTATGTCTCCGACATCCATTTCGACGCGATTCCGACGGACGCCGATAATGACTCGGTCACCGGTGGTGACGGCAACGACACGATCTTCGGAAACATCGGCAACGACACGCTGCTGGGTGCAGCCGACAATGACGTGCTGTATGGCGGTGCCGGCAACGACACGCTGAATGGTGAAGCCGGGAACGACACGCTCTTTGGCGATGCAGGCACCGATACGCTAAGCGGTGCGGCTGGCAACGACACGTTCATGATCCTCGACAATGCAGAGGTCAGTTCCGCCGGCAACGACATCATCCTGGGCGGCGGCGGCGCAGGTGAAGGCGGAACTGGGGCAGGCCAGGATACTGTCACCGACTATGATGTGATCGACCTGACGGCGATCGGCTACGACCGGATCACGGTGAACTACACCAACCTCGACCCCGAGAACCTTAGCGGCACGATCACGATTTATACAGACGCTACGAAGACAGTCGTGGTCGGCGTCATCGAATTCAGCGAAATCGAAGACGTCATCGAGTGCTTTACGCCGGGAACAATGATCCGGACCGAAGCGGGCGATGTGGCGGTCGAATTGCTGCAGGCGGGCGACATGGTCATGACCCGCGACAACGGCTTGCAGCCGCTGCGCTGGACCTGTGCCCGGAAACTTTCGCTGGCCGAACTGCAGGCCAACCCGGACCTTCAGCCGGTGCGGATTGCAAAGGACGCCCTGGCGGGGCAAGGGCCGGCGCGGACCATGCTTGTCTCGCCGCAGCACCGGGTCCTGATCGAAGGCGCGCGGGCGGAACTTCTGTTCGGTGAGGCCGAAGTGCTGGTTCCGGCCAAGCATCTGGTCGGCCAGATCGATGC
>CAIXBE010000454.1 GCA_903917595.1 uncultured Rhodobacterales bacterium | reverse complement strand
TACCGGCCTGTCACGCCGGGGGTCGCGGGTTCGAGCCCCGTCCACCGCGCCACTTTCCCCAAACATCTGTCGTCGCCAACGCCCCGCTGCGGCGTTGACATATTTTGGTTTCGAAATATCGTGAACGTGGTTCCAGCCTCCTTTGGGGTGATTTCCTTTTCTTTGGTCGTGACGGGTTAGGGGAAATGCAATGAGGCCTTTACGCCGGTTTCTTGGAGCGCTGTTGATCCTGGTCGCCGCACCGGTTCATGCGCAATCGCAGCCCGAGTGCAGCTGCACCGATCTGGAAGGCCTGCAGCAGGATTACCAAAACACGGTTTATCTTGAGAAGTCCTACCGCGATCTTGCCAAGTCGATGAAGGACTGGGAGGCGAACGCGTTCAAGACGGCCAATATTCAGACACCCCCAATGAACGTCCCGGCGACCAGCCGCGCGATGGTTGATCGGGCTGCGAAGGAATACTTCTTTGTGCCGTTTCCGCAGGTTGATGGCTATTTTGGACCCATGTCTGTGGAAATGACCCCCAAGACCTGTGACATAGATCCGGCTTTGGTCACAAAGATGGAGGAGGGCGCGCCCTGTTCTGGCGCAGCCGAGGCGGAGGTTCTGAATGCGGTCCGCCAGCAACTCGTTTGCGAGAAGATGGGCGCCAAGGTCTATTGGGACCGGCCGGGCAGCGCCTTTGCACTGGAGAAGGCGGAAAACTACAAGACCAAGGCCGCAGACCTCAAGACCCAGATCGGGCTGGCGCTGGACAAGGCTGAAATTACCGTCAGCGGCGACTGGCTTTACACGATGTCGATGCCCGGCATGGAAATGACCTATCATTTCCAGTTCGAAAGCAAGGACATCAACCGGTCGTCGTCAACGGGAGACACGTGGGATTTTTCGGCAACCGGTGAAACCCGGCATGAGTTGACGGGGACCAACTTCGATGGGTTGAGCTGCACCGGGAGTGGCGCAGTCGTGCATCAGTTCAACGTCAAGCTGAAGACCGACGGCTTGACCTTTGGCCTGGTGTTTGACGGCAAACTGGGCGGCGGTGAGCATGTCGTAACCTGCGCAGGCACAGCGGTCCCGATGCCGGGGGCAGAGGGAAGCGGCTGGGGGCAATTCAACACCCCGACGATGCCGCTTGTCACGGGCGAGACCGCTCTGCCGTCCGGCTGGACCGAAGCACTTGCGCCGATGAGCGGGGTGCTTGGAATGATGGCCGGCATTGACGTGACGGGTGAACCGAAGACGTCCCTTAACGTCAGTTGCCCGATGCCCTGATGCGATAGGCTCAAGCCAAGCCGGTAAGGTCACTTGACAGGTTAAACCTTGGGTGCAAGCCTTTTGCACGGTGCTTGATGTGGCTGCCGAGCCTGCCATTCAGCATTAAGCGTGGCATTCCGGGCAGGGGGGGAACATGCGACTTGTCCATTTTGGGTGTGTTGGGGTCATTGTGGCAAGCCTCGCCGCAGGGGCGGCTTTCGCCGGGCCGGTGGATGAATGCTCTTGCAACACCCTGGAAAGCCTGCAGCAGGAATATCAGAATGCCATTTACACGGAAAAGTTCTTCCGCGACCTGTCTGCCGCTTTGAAAGACTGGGAAACCAAGGAAGCGGCTGAAAAAGCAAAGGGCTGGAGCAGCGTTGACATCGTCGAGACGAGTAAGGCGATGCTGAAAGTCAGTTCGGAACGCGATGTCCGGCTGCCGTTCCCGAAGGTCAAAGGCTATACCGGGCCAGAGCGGGTTTCGATGAAAGGGAATACTTGCGAGCAGCCCAAAGCCGAGCTTGATGCCTTGCGAAAAGGCTCGCCCTGTTTCGGCATCGCCGAAGCGGTGCTGAAACATGAAATCGGGCATCAGGAAATCTGCAACAAGATGGGGGCTGCGGCCTATTGGGACCGGATGGGCAGCGTCTTGGCCTTGGAAGAGGCCGATAGTTACCGGGCGCAGGCAGCGGACATGAAGGCCGAGATTGGTCGCGTGCTTGACCGGGCCGAGGTCCGGCTGGAGGGCGAATGGACGCATACGCTGACCGGCGAAGGGGCCGAGATCATCTTCTATTATGCGTTTGATTCCGGCGACATGCTGGCGATGAGCGATACGGATGGTTTGATGAGCTTCAAGGGCGTCGGCACTTCCAGCAACGAGATCCTCAGCATGAAGGCCGAAGGGATTTCCTGCGTATCGACAGGTGCTGTGACGCAAAAGATGGAGGCGACCCTGTCCACCGACGGGCTGGAATTCGGGATCGACCTGGTCGAGACCAATACCGGTGGCGATCTGGTCGTGAAATGCGACGGTGGCATGTCGATGGCGATGCCAACCGGGGATGCCGGGTCGGGTCAGCTGGCCGCTGGACTGCCGCTGAAAGCTGGAAAGACGCCGGTGATGAACAGCTGGGCCACGACGATCAAGGACCTCGCGACCTCGATGGGGATGAATGTGTCCGGTGAGCCGGTCACCACGCTGAACATCAGTTGCCCGAAGCCCTGACCCGGGTCAAAGCCGCATGCGATAGCGGATATGGCCGTCATTGGCGCAGAACT
The DNA here is from genome assembly GCA_903917595.1 of uncultured Rhodobacterales bacterium. Classification (GTDB taxonomy): domain Bacteria; phylum Pseudomonadota; class Alphaproteobacteria; order Rhodobacterales; family Rhodobacteraceae; genus Tabrizicola; species Tabrizicola rara. The sequence goes on along the minus strand of CAIXBE010000454.1, from coordinate 534 downwards.
GGTCGTAAAGGTGGCGGGCGGTGGCATTGTCGATCTCGGTCAGCCAGTAAAGCCGCTGCCAGCCATGGGCGCGGCCGATAGCGATGAGGTCTTCGATCAGGGCGCGGCCAAGGCCTTTGCCACGGGCCTCGGGGGCGACGAAGAGGTCTTCCAGATAACCGTCGTCGCCCATCACCCAGGTCGAGGGGTGGTGCTGGTGGATGGCAAAGCCCATCGGTTTGCCGTCCACGGTGGCCAGCCGGGCGGTCATTGCGCAGGCGGGATCGATCAGGCGCTCCCAGGTGAAATCGCTAACTCCGGGGGCAAGGGTCAGATCATAGCCGTCACAAAAGCCCTGCCACAGCGCCATGAAGGCGTCACGGTCGGCGGGGGTGGCTTCGCGGATCGTCAGCTTCATGCGATCCGCGCCAGAATGCGGGCCCAACTGCGGATGCCTTTGTGAAAGCTTTCCAGATCGTATTTTTCGTTCGGGGAATGGATCTTGTCGTCATCCTTGGAAAACCCGATCAGCATCGCGTTCATCCCCAGCACGGT
>CAIXBE010000453.1 GCA_903917595.1 uncultured Rhodobacterales bacterium | reverse complement strand
TTGGCCGTCACGGCAGTTTGCACAAGAAAGGGGCGGCGGGGCTCGAAGATCGCGGTTCTGGCAAGACCGAACAGATCGGCCCGTGCCAAGGCCGGGGCAAGGGCCTGAGGGTTGTCTAGTTTGGCCTCGATCGGCTCGGGGTTCTGCTTTTTCAGCGAGTCATCCAGCGCTTTCAGGCGACTGTCGACCCCCAGAAATGCCGCCAACCCATTCAGAACCGGAAGCGAGGCAAGGTCTTCGTAATCCAACAAAAAAGCGGTCTGTCCGGTTTTTTGCAGCGCATTCAGCACGCGCAGTTGGAAGGCCTGGGTTTCGGAAAGCTGGTCGCAAAATTCGTCTTCGTCGAATTCGGCCGTCGCCGTCCGCAGACGTTTTGGATCGGACAATTTCCACTGGCCCGTCACACGCGCGATTTTCCAGCTAACATAGCGGTCGATCGGATTACGGGTCAGAATGATCTTGGCACACCCAGGGTCGGGCAACAGCAGGTCCGGAATCCGGGAATCGTGGTCGTGGAAAAAGCGAAAGCCGGAAAGCCCCGGGGTTTCGGACCGCAGTTTGGCCAGAAGCGTCTTGGGGTTGGCCTCGCGTTCGGCCAGCGTGACGCCGAAAAGATCATCGGCGTTCTTCTTGCCGATGAAATGCGGGTTGAAGACCTCGCCATAGCTGGTGACCCCCTCAAGCGCGTTCAGGTTCGCCTCAAGCAGGTTCGACCCCGTGCGCATTTCGGCGAAGACAACAAAGCTGTGAAAGGGGCCTGGCATCTGATCACTTTGCCTGCTGGGAGTGCGACGGGCCATCACGGAGCTGGGTCCTGTCGATCTCGGTCGGGAAATCGCCCATCAGGACGGGTTGCATGCCCTGGTTGCGCAACTCCTGGATAAAGCTGGCAAAGCCGGTCAGGTCGACCATACTCGGCAGTTCCGTCATGCGATGCGAAGCGCGCGGGTTCAGATCATCGACGATCTGGTGCAAGGGCTCGACCGGGTCTTCGACAAAGTCGGCAAGGCTCCACAGCCGGACGCGTGCCTTGGTCTCGGGGGCTTGCAGCAGGGCGATGAACTCGGCCTCGATCTTCTGCAGCCGCGCAACCTCGGCCCGGATGTCTGCAACGGGCCGCCCAGAGCGCCACAGCGGGATCGCAAAGGCGCCCGACACGATCATCAGCGTGGCGTTGGGATCGGCGGCAAGAAACAGGGTGATCGGCTGGGCGTCATTGGGGCCGAAATGAAAGCACTGACGCTCACCCCGGCTGTTCCAGATCAGATTGGTCAGAAAGCTGCGCGGATTATAATCGCGAAGGGTGGCACTGTCGGACAAACCGCCTTTGAAGATGGTCTCATCCTCGGCGAAATGCACACGGTTCGGCGCGAAAAGATGACCGTGGACCCGGGCTTCGGCGACACGGGCCAGCCAGGGGTGGAAGTCTTCGAACAGATCGGCAAAGCCCTCGAACACGCCATAAGGTGCCGCCGCGCGGTTGCCGCCCCGGGCTTTGGTCGGAAACCGGCTTTGCATGAACAGGCCGGGCCGTCCCTTGGTCCGGCGTTCGACCGCCTTGGCGAAAAGCCGGTCGATCTTGCCCGGGTTCGGCTCGGGCCGCGCGGCCGCCGGGTCTGCCGGGGCCAGATAGGTCGCATACAAAAGATCGGCATCAGGCCAGATCTTGCGGGCCAAAAACGCCTCGCTGCGGCGCAAAAGATGCAGGTGGTCATCGTAAAACACATGCGGCCGACCCTGAAAGTCGAACTTCGACAAGGTCAGCGACCTGCTTTCCACCTTGGCCGACACTTTGCGAACCAGCGTCTGGAAATAGCTTTCATCCGGAATCCAAACCCGGCGGAAATAGCGATCATGACGCGCGCGGTCCGGGCTTTGCAAGATGCCCTCAAGCGTCCTGCGGGTCAGGCACCACCATTGGCTGCCCAGATGCGGCACCAGACCGGCGGGGATACGGCGGCGGACACCAAGCAGGCGCTGCAGGGTGACATAGCCGTCAAACAACCGCCGCTGCTTGCGCCACGAAAAGGGAAAGCGCAGCGTAAAGCGTTCCTTGTTCAACCCGCCGATCGTCCAGCCGACATCCGCCGTGGTCACGCTTTCGATGAAATCAGTCCCGGGATGAGCTGCCAGATAGGCCTGCAGTTCAGCCACCGGACGCAGCGGCAGGCAGGAACCCGAAGTCAGGTACACATGGTCTGCCCCGGGAAAGTCGCGCAAAAGCTGGGTCGTGGCAATAAGTGTCGCCTCGACCAGACTGAAAGTGCCCCATTCGCAGGCCACGCGGGCCGAAAAGCGGACATCCGGAAGATCGGCCAGAGCAGCCACAAGCTCGGCGCGGTCGCTGTCAGGGACGCGGCGGTCAAAGTGGATGACGACCGGGCAACCGGCAACCGCCCAGTGCCGCGCGACCTGGGCCGCACGGTGCAGCGCGGTGTGGCACAGCATGACAATCCCCAGCGTCACGCCCAGTTTCCTTTCGACATCAGGCCCAGAATTTCCAACTGACGCCAGTTTATATACTTCTCGCTCCAATAGCACCACAGATCGCGCTCGCGGGTCAGGCCTTCACGGTAGGCGCGGTATTCGTGGCTTTCGGCATAGTGCTGACCGCGCCGCAATTCTTCCTCGGCCTTGGCGGCGAAGGTGTCCAGAAACTTGGCGTGCAACAGGCAGCCCGAGGGCTTTTCGCCGCCAGAATCCTCGAACACCAGATTCAGCCCGCGCGGCAACATCATGTGGGTCGAACTGACATAGGCATAAGACGGATGCCACTTGACCAGCGGGATCTTGTTCATCGCCGGGGCCTGTTTCGGCTGGTCCGCGAAGTAAAGCCGCGCCCGCGGGCCGCCCTGGATCCACAGGTTTCCAAGGCCGGGATTGCGGTGGATGACATAGTTGCCGCTGTCAAAATACTGCGCGATTTCAAAGGGATTGCGCCCCTCGTGATAGGGCTGCTCGTGCATTGGCCCCTTTGGATACATGTCCAGAAGCATCGCCGAAAATGTCCGGGTGCCAGAGCTGTCCAGCCAGTCGGTCAAGGCGCGCAAGGACCGGGTTTCGCAGTAGGGAAAGACCAGGAATTCGTCGACATCGACGGTCAGGCACCAGTTTTCGCTGCCATGACGGCGCAACAGATGCATCATCCAGTCCGTGCCAAAGCGCGATTGCTTGTAGCCTGCGGTCGCGGTCCAAAGCGACACATCCGGCTGCTCGGCTAGGTATTCGCGGGTGCCGTCGTCTGACCCGTTGTCGACCAGCAGAAAGTGATCGACCCCCAGCTTGCGATAATAGTCCAGGAAATAGGGCAGGCGGATCCGTTCGTTTCGCATCGTCGAAAAAAGCAGGATCGGCTGACGGGGGCATGCTGCCATCCGGTTGACCACGGGCTTAAGCTGTCGACGCCTTCTAAAGGCCCGCAACAGCAGATACTTGCGCCGCAGTCGCAGCCGGTATGACGACATCAGGCCCATTTCCGCGCCCCAGTCATATCCAGCCCCCGCGTGACATCAGGCCCAGCGCCTCCATTTGCCGCCAGCCGGTGTAGCGGGTGGACGCCGCACAGTGCAAGACCGGGTCATCCACCAGCCGGTCGTAGTAGGCCGCATATTGCGCCCCATCGGCGAAATGTTCGCCCCGGGTCTTTTCCTCGGCCGACCTTGCAATGATCTCGGGCAGGAATTTGCTGTGCAAAAGGACACCCGAGGTCAGCTCGCCGCCGCCCGTGTCATAAACCCGGTTCAGGCGCGGCGGCAAAAGCGCGTGGGTAGAATTCACATAGGCATAGCGCCAGTGCCAGCGCACCAGCGGCGTCTTGTTCAGCGTCGGGGCCTTGCGGGGACTGTCGGCAAAAAAGGCCCGGGCACGCGCGCCGCCTTGTATCCACAGGTTGCCCAGCTTTGGCTGCACCTGCACAAGGTAGTTGCCCGCGTCGAACCAGCCAAGGCTTTCAACCGGATCAGCCGCCGGATCGTGGGCCCCTTGCGAGACCGGCCCGGTAGGATACATGTCCACTGTCAGGACCCCAAAGCAGTCGCGACCTTGTTGGTCCAGCCAGTCAGTCAGTGCAGGCAAAGGCCGGGTTTGCCAGTAGGGGTAGATCAAGATTTCATCGGCATCCAGCGTCAGGCACCAATGACCGTGGCCATGCCGCAGCATCAGCCAGGTCAGCCAGTCCATCCCGAACCGCGATGATTTATAGCTGGCCGCGCTATGCCAGACCGAAACGTCGGGCGCGTCGGCCAAGATCGCTGCGGTGTCATCCGTGCTGTCGTTGTCAACGATCAGAAAGTGACGGACGCCAAGGCGTCGATTGTGCGCAAGGAAAAAGGGCAGGCGGCGCGCTTCGTTCCGCAGGCAGATAAAGCACAGGATATCTGTGGCCCGAACGGCAGCAGTCCGGTCGGTGACACAAGTCAGATCGCGCCGATGCAACCAAGCACGGGCCAAAAGCCGCCGCCGCCCAAGCCGCTGCCGATAGGCCTGCCAAAGCCCGATCAGGCCACCCGACGGTTCAGGAAGCGTTCCGACCGGGCAGGCATGAGGCGGCCGCGGTTCCGCAACCCCGGTGCGCAAGGCTTACTGAGCCGCCTTCTGTATGGCCATCAGCTCGTGCAGAAAGGTCTCGAACTCGCCCCCAAGATCGGGGCGGGACAGGGCAAAGGCGACCGTTGCCTGCAGAAATCCAATCTTTGAGCCGCAATCGTAACGCTGCCCCCGGAACCGCAATCCGAATACGCCGGTTTTGCCGCCAACCTCTTCAGCGATGGCGTCGGTCAACTGGATTTCACCGCCAGCGCCCTGCTTCATCCGGTTGAGGTTGGTCAGAACCTTTGGCGTCAGGATATAGCGACCGATCACCGCCAGGTTCGACGGCGCATCTCCCAAGGCGGGTTTTTCCACCATGCCCTTGACGCGCACGATGTTGCCCCGGTCTTCACCGATATCAAGAATGCCGTAGCTCGATGTCCGTGCCGGAGCGACCTCCATCGCGGCGACCATGCAACCGCCGGTTTCGGCATGCGCCTCGACCATCTGTTGCAGGCAAGGTTGTTCGGCTGCGATCACGTCATCGGGTAACAGGACGGCAAACGGTTCATTGCCGATCAGACGGCGGGCGCACCAGACGGCATGGCCCAGACCCATTGGCCGGTTCTGTCGGACATAGGCGATGGCACCCGAATCCATGTTGGTGTCCTTGAGGACCTCAAGTAGCTCGGTCTTGCCTTTTTTGCGAAGCTCGCTTTCCAGTTCGGGGGCGTGGTCGAAATAATCCTCAAGCGCGGATTTCCCGCGCGAGGTTACGAAGATGAATTCCTTGATCCCGGCCGCGCGTGCCTCGTCAATGGCATATTGGATCAGCGGCCGATCGACGAGCGTCATGATCTCTTTCGGGATCGACTTGGTCGCGGGAAGAAAGCGTGTGCCAAGACCTGCCACGGGAAAGACAGCCTTGGTGATTTTCTTGGTTTTCATGTTCTTTCCGATCGATTTCGCAAGATGGGTTCCCATCAATCCACTTTCATATGGATATCAGCCAAATTTGACCTTATCCGGGCATAGGAGCGGCAATATTTTTTTAAATTGCTCTCGGCGTGCAACCGGCGCACGAAAAAGCTGCCCACTCTTGGACAGAATGCCGGAGCGGGTCCTAATATCTTGCGTTACTACCAGCAGCCAGCATCGCCTCGATGATTGGGACATCGGATGGATTGTTCAGTTCCCAGAACTGACACCCGCGGGCCTGAACCTCGACGCAGAGGACTGGGCGGTCATTTTCCAGAAATCGAAGTTGTTCCAGCCCTTCCAGCATTTCCAGCGGCCCGACTGGCCAGTTTGGGTAAGCCATCAGCGCCGCAGGACGGTAGGCGTAAACACCGACGTGGTGAAAGACAGGCGTGGGCGCATCCGCCGGATAGTCCTGCCCGGTGTAGGGAACGACCTCTTTCGAGAAATACAGCGCCCGTCCGCCCAACCCGAAAACAGCCGTCGTCCCGCCAACGCGACCCGCCCGGCGGTCGGCAAGAAAGCCGGCGACCGCGCGACCGTCGCAGCGCAACACCGGGGTCGCAATATCAGCAGCCGGATCCGCCGCAAGACCGGCGATCAGGTCTTCGACAAACCATGCCGGGGTCAGCGGCGCGTCGCCCTGCAGGTTCACCACCACATCGAAACCCGGCAGCTTTGCCGCCACCTCGGCGCAGCGTTCCGTACCATTGCGGGCATCAGACGAGGTCATCACGACGTCTGCCCCAAAGGCGTTCGCATGATCTGCGATCCGATCGTCATCGGTGGCCACGACCACCCGGTCAATGCCAGAGACAGACATTGCCGCATCCCAGCTGCGACGGATCAAGGTCTTGGTTCCGTCCGGCCCCCGCAAATCGACCAGCGGCTTGCCCGGATACCGGGTCGACGCATATCGGGCGGGAATGGCAATCAGCGTCTTCATTTCAGCAAGACACCCGGAGCGTAGGCGATGAAGAACGGATTGTCCCAGCCTGGCTTGCCATAGGTCAGCGGCTGGTGCGTATCGAAGCGGACAACCTGCCCGCCCGCACCGCGCAGGACGGCGTCGCCTGCGGCGGTGTCCCATTCCATCGTCCGGCCAAGGCGCGGATAAAGATCGGCCTCACCGGTTGCCACAAGACAGAACTTCAGGCTTGAACCCGCCGACGTCATCTCCCGCACCGCATACTGCGCGATGTAGTCATCCGTCGCCTGATCCCGGTGCGATTTCGAGGCGACAACCATCAGCGCCGCATTGTCTGGCTGGGCCACCCGGACCTGGCGCACCTCTCCCGGGCCCGCCTTGTCAAACGGGCCGATTTCTTCGACCGCGCTGCCATCGGCCTGGGTATAGAACAGGCGACCTTTGGCCGGGGCATAGACGATCCCGCAGACCGGCACGCCCTTGGCGACATAAGCGATGTTCACCGTGAAATCGCCCCGGCGCTGGACGAATTCCTTGGTGCCGTCCAACGGATCGACGATCAAAAAGCTGTCAGCGCTGATCGTGTGGCTGGCGGCTTGTTCCTCTGTGATCAGGGGCACATCCGGGAAGGCATTTTTCAGTCCGGCCGAGATCACTGCATCCGCCGCTTCGTCCGCTTCGGTCACCGGGCTGGAGTCACCTTTTGCGCGCACCGCGAAATCGGGACCTTCATAGATCGCCATGATGACATCGCCCGCTTCAAGTGCAAGTCGCCGCATGAGCGGTACCAAAACTGAAAGGTCCATCCGGTCTCCTGGCGCCGTAAACACGGCGATTGAACTGATTGATCGGTGCCCTTATCCTTTGACGCTAACGGAACGGCAAGCTTTCGCTGAATAATATGCCGTGCCTAACAAAGTTGGTCTCATGTTCCGCAGCCAGAGTCGCAATAAATCGCATTTCGCCACGGGCTTCGAGACCCTTGAGCTGATCTTTCATGTCACGGTGCGCAACCTGCGGAAGACCCACAACAACGCCATGCTTGGTCTGATTATGGCGATCATGCAGGCCCTGCTTCTTGTTGTGGTCATGTACGTCATGTTCAGCATCCTGGGTGTGCGGCGCATCGCCGTGCGGGGTGACTTTCTCTTGTTCGTGATGTCGGGCGTCTTCATGTTCACGATCCACGTCATGGCTTTGGGCGCGGTATCACGGGCCGATGGACCAACATCGGCGTTGATGATGCATGCGCCAATGAATCCGATCATTTCGATCTGCGCGGCGGCACTTGCGGTGCTGTACAAACAGACCCTCGCAGCAGCGATAATCCTGTTTCTTTATCACGCTATCGTTTCACCGATCACAATCGAAGACCCGGTTGGAATGCTTGGCGTTTACCTGCTTTCATGGATCTCCGGTGTCGGGATCGGCATGGTTTTGCTTTCGGCCCGTCCATGGCAGCCTGATCTTGTGTCCATTCTGACCAGCCTCTTCATGCGCGCCAACATGATCGCATCGGGAAAGATGGTGCTGGCCAACAATACGCCGCCGGGACTCCGCGCCTGGTTTGACTGGAATCCACTTTTCCATGTCATTGATCAAGGGCGCGGTTACATTTTTCTCAACTACACGCCGCGGGTAACGTCGATAAGCTACGCGGTCTATGTGACCCTGTTTTGTATCTTGATCGGGCTTATGGCGGAATTTTTCACCCGTCAGTATGCCTCCGAAAGCTGGGGAAAGCGGCAATAATCAGGGACACAGTTCCCGATCCTTCTTTCGATTGGGCTGCCTTTGGCGGATGTCAAACTGCCTTGAGTCTGACCCAGAGCCCCCGACCGCTCTGGAAAGGGCATGGAACGCAGACCGACGTGTACATTATCATCGAATTTCATCAAAGACTCTGCGCCACAGCCGTTGCAGGGGCTTGGGCACCTGCCTATATACGGCGAGCACCACGGCAGGACGCAATACCTGTCGAAAATTCAAGGCATGGATGCCTGCTTGCAAGGGTCCTTGCCGGAACATCGCCTTAAACAAAGGGATACACACATGGCCAAAGTCATCGGTATTGACCTCGGGACCACGAACTCCTGCGTCGCCATCATGGACGGCGCCCAGCCTCGGGTCATCGAAAACTCGGAAGGCGCGCGCACGACGCCTTCGATCGTCGGCTTCACGGAAAGCGAACGGCTGGTCGGCCAGCCCGCCAAGCGTCAGGCCGTGACCAACCCCACCAACACCGTTTTCGCAGTCAAACGCTTGATCGGTCGCCGCCTGGGCGACGCCGAGGTCGAAAAGGACAAGAAGCTTGTCCCCTACAAGATCGTTGACGGTGGCAACGGTGACGCGTGGGTCGAAGCCCGGGGTGAGAAGTATTCGCCCAGCCAGGTCTCGGCCGTCATCCTGCAAAAGATGAAGGAAACCGCTGAATCCTATCTGGGTGAAACCGTCACCCAGGCGGTCATCACTGTGCCGGCCTACTTCAACGACGCCCAGCGTCAGGCCACCAAGGACGCGGGCAAGATTGCGGGTCTTGAGGTTCTGCGCATCATAAACGAACCGACTGCAGCAGCACTTGCCTACGGTCTGGACAAGAAAGAGGCGCGCACTATCGCGGTCTATGACCTTGGCGGCGGCACCTTTGACATCACCATCCTGGAAATCGACGACGGTCTGTTCGAGGTGAAATCCACCAACGGCGACACGTTCCTTGGCGGCGAAGACTTTGACATGCGGATCGTCCAATATCTGGCGGATGAGTTCAAGAAAGAGTACGGCGTCGACCTGACGCTGGACAAGATGGCGCTGCAGCGGCTGAAGGAAGCTTCCGAAAAGGCCAAGATCGAGCTTTCGTCGGCCTCCCAGACCGAGATCAACCAGCCGTTCATCAGCATGGACAAGAACAGCGGACAGCCCCTTCACCTGGTGATGAAGCTGACCCGCGCCAAGCTGGAAAACTTGGTCGAGGATCTGATCAAGAAGTCGATCAAGCCCTGCATGGCCGCGCTTAAGGACGCTGGCGTCTCCAAGGACGACATCGACGAAGTCGTGTTGGTCGGCGGTATGACCCGCATGCCGCGCGTCGTGGAAGAAGTGACCAAGTTCTTCGGCAAGGAGCCCCACAAGGGCGTGAACCCTGACGAAGTCGTGGCGCTGGGCGCGGCCATTCAGGCTGGCGTTCTGCAAGGTGACGTCAAGGACGTGGTTCTGCTGGACGTGACCCCGCTGTCTTTGGGCATTGAAACTCTCGGCGGCGTCTTCACCCGCCTCATCGATCGCAACACCACGATCCCGACGAAGAAGTCTCAGGTCTTCTCGACCGCCGACGACAACCAGAACGCGGTGACCATCCGCTGCTTCCAGGGTGAACGCGAAATGGCCGCCGACAACAAGATGCTGGGCCAGTTCAATCTGGAACAGATCCCGCCCGCCCCGCGTGGCGTCCCGCAGATCGAGGTGACCTTCGACATCGACGCCAACGGCATCGTTTCGGTGAAAGCCAAGGACAAAGGCACCAACAAGGAACAGGCGATCACGATCCAGGCCTCGGGCGGTCTGACCGATGACGAGATCGAAAAGATGGTCCGCGACGCCGAGGCAAACGCCGACGCCGACAAGGAACGCCGCGAGCTGGTGGAAACCCGCAACCAGGGCGAAAGCCTGCTGCACTCGACCAAGAAGTCGATCGCTGACCATTCGGACAAGGTCGACCCTTCCACAGTCGAGTCGATCGAGCTTGCCATGGGCCCGCTGGAAGACGCGCTGAAAGGCGAGGATGCCGGCAAGATCAAGGGCGCAATCCAGAACCTGACCGAAGCCGCGATGCGTCTGGGCGAAGCGATCTACAAGGCCAGCCAGTCCGAAGGCAGCGGTGGCGAGGATGAGCCGCGCCCGGTAGATGACGATGACATCGTCGACGCCGACTTCGAAGATCTGGGCAACAACAAGCGGAAGTAATGCCGCGCGAATCGGATTAGGGGCGGTCTGGCAACGGACCGCCCCTCGCCGGTTCCACTTGGGGGTTTTGCCGTGGCAAAGCGCGACTATTACGAGGTGCTTGGCGCCAAGAAGGGGGCTTCGGCGGACGAGCTGAAAAAAGCTTATCGCACGAAGGCGAAAGAGCTTCACCCCGACCGCAACGCCGACAATCCGCAGGCCGAAGCTTTGTTCAAGGAAGTGAACGAGGCCTACGAGGTCCTGAAAGACGAACAGAAAAAGGCGGCCTATGACCGCTTCGGCCATGCAGCTTTCGAAGGCGGCATGGGCGGCGGTCCGCGTCCGGGTGGACAGGGCCAGCAAGGTGATTTTGCGTCGGCTTTCTCGGATGTGTTCGAAGACCTCTTCGGCGATTTCATGGGCGGGCGTGGCGGTGCAGGTGGCGGCCGTTCCCGCGCCCAGCGTGGCTCGGACTTGCGCTATAACCTGCGGGTATCGCTGGAAGAATCCTTTGCGGGCGTGCAGAAGACCATCTCGGTCCCGACATCGGTTGGCTGCGATACCTGTCAGGGGACAGGCGCAGAAGGCGGGGCCGAACCGGTCACCTGCCCGACCTGCAACGGTATGGGCAAGGTCCGCGCGCAGCAGGGCTTTTTCACTATCGAACGCACCTGCCACCAGTGCAATGGCATGGGCCAGATCATCAAGAACCCCTGCCGCACCTGCGGTGGACAGGGCCGGGTTGAACGGGAGCGATCCTTGTCAGTCAACATCCCCCAAGGGGTTGAGACCGGCACCCGGATCAGGCTGGCGGGCGAGGGTGAGGCTGGCCTGCGCGGTGGGCCGAATGGCGATCTTTACATCTTCATCGAGGTGAAAGAGCACGCGATCTTCCAGCGCGACGGGGTGCATCTGTTCTGTCGTGTGCCGGTATCGATGCCGACCGCTGCCATGGGCGGCGAGGTCGAGGTGCCGACAATCGACGGCGGCCGTGCGCGGGTCAAGGTGCCGACTGGCGCCCAGACCGGCAAGCAGATGCGGCTGCGGATGAAGGGGATGCCCGCGCTTCGGTCCGGCAGCACCGGCGACATGGTGATCGAGCTTGCTGTCGAGACGCCGGTGAACCTGACCGCCCGGCAGCGCGAACTTTTGCGTGAGTTCGAAAAGCTGAGCGAAGAGAACAACCCCGAAGGGTCGTCGTTCTTTTCCAAGGTCAAGGGTTTCTGGGACGGGATGAAGGGCTGAACCGCCGCTCATCGGCCCTTTCGGGCCTTATCGCTGGCCCCGGCGCAGCGATGAGGTCCGTCAGGACCGAAGAGCGACGGTTAACATTTTCTAAACCAGATCGGTGCCAGATTGCGGCCATGACCCGGTCATTCCGCGAATCCCCGCTTCCACTCTTCGCCCCGCCGGGCGATGACGACGAGGCTGCGCCCACCGCGCTGGCGGGCCGCCTGCCATCCTATATCGCAGACCACCGGCAACGCCTGCGCGACCGCTTCATGCACGGCGGTGGGGCGGCGATGCCGGATTATGAACTTCTGGAACTGGTTCTGTTTCGCGCCATCCCGCGTCAGGATGTCAAACCGTTGGCGCGGCTTTTGCTGGACACGTTTGGTGATTTCAACCGGGTGATCACCGCGTCGGTGGCCCGGTTGGCGCTGACAAAGGGGGCGGGCCCGGCGGTGATCCTTGAACTCAAACTGGTCGAGGCTGCGGCCCAGCGGATGATGCGGGCGCGTGTTATCGGCAAGCCTGTTCTGACATCTTGGGACGCGCTTCTGGACTATTGCCACACCACCATGGCGCATGGTGAGATCGAGCAGTTCCGTGTCCTGTTTCTTGACCGCAAGAATACGCTGATCGCGGATGAGGCGCAGGCTCGGGGCACGGTCGATCATGTCCCGGTCTACCCGCGAGAGGTGGTCAAGCGGGCTCTCGAACTGAACGCAAGTGCGCTTATCCTGGTACATAACCATCCCTCGGGTGATCCAACCCCTTCGGATGCCGACCTGACGATGACCCACCAGATAAAAGACGCGTGTGATGCGCTCGGGCTTACCCTGCACGACCATTTGATCATTGGAAAATCGCAGGAAACCAGCTTTAGGGCCAGCGGCTATCTTTGAAACTCGGCCTTGCGCTTTTCCTGCCGCTTTTGCCGCCGTAATTCGTCAATCCGCGCTTTTTCGGCATCGGCGAACTGTTGCAGGGACGTGGAAAAGATCAGATTGTCCGGGCTTTTTGCGGGGCGGGTAAAGAACCACGACAGAAAGCGACTGTAGGTTTCATCCTCCACGATGTCGGTAAGGCATAGGGGAACATCAAGTTGCGCTGCCGCTTCGTGCACCGCCCAGACGACCAGCGGCCATGCCTCCAGATCGTAGTCATCACCTGCCATGATCCCGCCGGGTTTCAGTTTCGGGAACCATTCGGTCATGGTTCGCCCACCTTCAAGGCCGGTGTGGGCAAAGCCGTCGACATAGATGAAGTCGAAACTCGCATCGGGGAAAAGGTCGACCGCTTGCGAAAAGTTCATCCTCAGAAGGCGGTAATCGGCCCAAAGGCCGGTCGCCCTGAGTGCCGCCTTGTACTCGCGGGTGGAGTGGCCGTCGCTGTAGGCATCTACGCCGTAGAACTGGCAGAAGCGACCGGACTGTACCATGCGGGAAGAAAATGATCCCGCTGCGACACCCAGTTCGATTCCCACATTGCCTGTTTGGGGCAGGTAATCGATCACGTTCCAGCGTGTCATACCGGATATACGTGTGCAGGAAACACGCGGCATCCGCTCCTGCGCTTCTTCAATGACTTCACGGAGATGGTGCATCTGATGCAGTCTCCGGTTCAGGGAAATGGGGGACAAGCCAAAGCTCAACCCGGCGGTTCAGGTGGCGGCCGATGGCGGTTTCGTCGCAAGCCATAGGCAGCGCTTCGCCGAAACCTTCAACCGTGGGAAGCATTCCGGGAAGCAGATCAGGGGCAATGGCAGCCAACTCTTGAGCGACCTTTGCGGCGCGCTCGACCGAAAGCGCAAGATTTGCCGATGCGATCCCGGACCCATCCGAGAACCCCGCCAGAACCATCCGGACGTTGCGGAACCGGCCGGTGGCAATCAACTGGGCCAGGTCGATAAGATTGTCGCGTGACTGCGCGTCCAGGGTCGACGAGCCATCCTCGAACCGAAAGGTCAGCGACAACCGGTCGGCCCCGTCCATCAGGTTTACCAGCCGTTTCAGATCAGCCAGCGTGATGTCCTCGCCCGCGCCCTGAATGGCGTTGATCAGACGCAGGCCATCGGCCGTCATGGGGGCCAAAGTCGCCGACCGGTCAATATACCCAGTGGCGACGATGACCGCTTGTGCCGCCGGTGTCCGCAGAAAGTCCAGAAACTCGCGCGTCAAAAGCGGTAACCGTCGTTTTGGAGCCAACAGGATGACGGGCAAGGCCAATGGATAGTCCTCGGCTTTGACGGCCAGAGCGGTTGGCAGAAGTGGAAAACCACAGCTGTCGGTCAAGGGAATGGGCCGCGCGGCATATGTGCTGGCCCGCCCGGTGATGCCGATAGCCCAGGGGTCCTTTGCCACAGCATTTGCAAGGCTTTGCTGGTCGGGGTGCAAGATACTTGCTGCCAACGGCGCACCCAGCCGTTCGTCCAGTGCAAGCTGCATGTCCACCTCGGGCTGCAGGGCATGCAGGACGACCGGCATGTCGGGCCCCCCAATGGCCGACCAGTTCTTGATTTCACCAGACAGGACCTTTGCAAGATCGACGGTCGAGATCTCTGGCGTTGGATTGTCGGGCGCAACGATGGGCACAAGTCCATCCATGGCCAGCCCATGGGCCACAAGGCCAAGTTCGGGAGTGAACGCCAGCTTCAGGTCAGCATCACCAGCTTCAAGTGCCGCCGTAGCGAAGGCCAGGGAAAGCGGCTGAAAGGTGATAGCGGCAATTTCTTCGCGGCTTTCAGGCTCCAGGATCCGGGCAGAGAAGCCCGCAAGGCCGGAATCTTCGTAGATCAAACCGCGCTGCTCGGCAAAAGCGCGAAACAGCGGCGGAAGCAAGGCCAAGGCCGGGTCATTTGCGCCGACAATCCGGATCACCGCCCTTGGCGCCGCAAGGTCCGGGCAGGCAGGCCCCTCACACAGCACGCCCTGACCGTCGACCGTCAGCAGTCCGTATGAAGTCTGGATTCGGTAAAATTCGCCGTCATACCCCTGCAGCGAGCCGGTCAGCACAATGCCACCCTCCCTTGCAACAAGCGTGACGTCCTGCGCAATGGCGGGAGCCACCAGGAGGACAGCGGCGAACGCAGCCGCGAATGACGCTCTGACACACATTGCCTGTCGGTACGGCCTTTATTCAAGAACTAACAGTGTCAGGTCAGCCGGAGGATTCTTCAACAGAAGAATGCCGCCGAACGCCCTGCGCATTGGCGCACCGCCGCGTCAGACGACGCGGCCGTGGCAGTGCTTGAACTTCTCTCCTGAACCGCAGGGGCACGCGTCATTGCGACCAAGATTTCCCCAGGTTGCCGGGTCTGTCGCGTCAATTCCCGCAGCCGCCGGAACAGCCACCGCTGCCACCGCAACAGGGGCAGCAACTGCCGGGGACTCGACCTTTACCGCCGGGGCTTGCTGTTGGGCGGCCAGCATCTGGCGCATCATAGCCTCTTGCTCATCCCGGCTGATCGGGCGGATGCGCGAAAGCTGCTGGGTGACCTGTTCGCGCAGGGACGACAGCAGGCTTTCGAACAGCTGGAAGGCTTCGGTCTTGTATTCATTCAGCGGGTCGCGCTGGGCATAGCCCCTGAAACCGACGACCGAGCGCAGATGTTCCAGTCGCAAAAGATGCTCGCGCCATTTGCCGTCAATGGCTTGCAGCAGGACCTGCTTTTCGATGGATTCCATCGTTGCCTGGCCAAAAGCGGCCGCCTTTTCGGCCATCATCTTGTCCGACGCTTCGATGACGCGGTCCAGAATGACGCCTTGGTCAACGCCTTCTTCCACGGCCCAGTCAGCGATGGGCAAATCAATGCTTAGCATTTCCTGACACGACGCCGTCAGGCCAGCAGCATCCCACTGATCCAGATAGCTTTTCGGCGGCATGTTCAGATCGACCAGATCTTCGATCAGCTGATGCCGCATGTCGCCGGTGATCTCGGACACATTTTCGGCGCGCATGATCTCCAGCCGCTGGCCAAAGATCGCCTTGCGCTGGTCGTTCATCACGTCGTCGAACTTCAAAAGCTGCTTGCGGATGTCGAAGTTGCGGCCTTCCACCTTGGCCTGAGCCTTTTCGAGGCTTTTGTTGACCCAGGGGTGAACGATGGATTCACCTTCCTGCATGCCCAGCGACGATAGCACCTTGTCAAGCCGCTCGGACCCGAAGATCCGCATCAGATCATCTTCCAGCGACAGGAAGAAGGCCGACCGGCCCGGGTCGCCCTGACGGCCCGATCGGCCGCGCAGCTGGTTGTCGATCCGGCGGCTTTCGTGACGCTCGGTGGCCAGAACGAACAGACCGCCTGCCGCCTTGACCGCTTCTTCCTCGCCGGTGTGTTCGCCTTCGATGCGGGCGCGGATGGCGACGTGGTCGCCATGCGGATCGGCGGCGATGGCTTCCATCACCTTGAATTCGACGTTGCCGCCAAGTTTGATGTCGGTGCCCCGGCCTGCCATGTTGGTCGCAATGGTCACTGCGCCCAGCTTGCCGGCATCGGCGACGATCTTGGCTTCCTGTTCGTGCTGGCGGGCGTTCAGAACGTTGTGCGTGACGCCAGCGGCTTTCAAACGCTCGGACAACTTCTCGGACTTGTCGATCGAGGTGGTGCCGACAAGGATCGGCTGGCCCTTTTCATTGGCCTCCTTGATCGACTTCAGAATGCCGTCGTATTTCTCACGCCCGGTGCGGAAGACCTGATCATGTTCGTCTTTGCGAACCACTGGGCGGTTGGTCGGCACTTCGACCACGCCCAGGCCATAGATCTCGCGGAATTCATCGGCTTCGGTTGACGCGGTGCCGGTCATCCCACCAAGCTTTTGGTAAAGCCGGAAGTAGTTCTGAAAGGTCACGCTGGCGTAGGTCACGTTCTCGGGCTTGATCTGCACGCCTTCCTTGGCCTCGATCGCCTGATGCAGACCGTCCGACAGACGGCGGCCCTTCATCATTCGGCCGGTGAATTCGTCGATCAGCATCACCTCGCCGTCCATGACGACATACTGCTGGTCCTTGGTGAACAGCTTGTGCGCCTTGAGCGCCTGATTGACGTGATGCACGATGGTCGTGCTTTCCGGCGCATAAAGGCTTTGGCCTTCCGGCAAGATCCCGGCCGAGGTCAGAATGTCCTCGATCGCCTCGTTGCCGTCTTCGGTGAAGGTGACGTTGCGGGCCTTTTCGTCCAGCTTGTAATGCTCGGGCAGCAGGCTTGGGATGACCTTGTCAACCGACTGATACAGCGTGCCACGGTCCTGGCTGGGTCCCGAGATGATCAGCGGAGTCCGCGCTTCGTCAATCAGGATGCTGTCAACTTCGTCGACGATGGCATAGAAATGCCCGCGCTGCGCCATTTCCGGGATCGCGGCCTTCATGTTGTCGCGCAGGTAGTCAAAACCAAGCTCGTTGTTGGTCGCATAGGTGATATCCGCGCGGTAGGCGGCGCGCTTTTCATCGTCGGGCTGGTGCGCATAGACCACCCCGGTCGTCAGCCCCAGATGCGTGTAAACCTTGCCCATCCATTCAGCGTCGCGCTTGGCAAGATAGTCGTTGACCGTGACGACATGCACACCCTTGCCCGCCAGCGCGTTCAGATAGGCAGCAAAGGTGGCGACCAGGGTCTTGCCCTCGCCCGTCTTCATTTCGCTGATGTTGCCCTGATGCAGGAAAACCCCGCCCATAAGCTGCACATCAAAGGCCCGCAGGCCCAATGCCCGGCGTCCGGCTTCGCGACAGTTGGCAAACGCTTCGGGCAAGATCGCATCAAGGCTTTCGCCGCCCTCTTGCACGCGCTTTTGCAGCGCATGCGTGTGGGCGATCATTTCCTCGTCGCTGAACGCCTTGAACTGGGGCTCAAGCGCGTTGATCGCCTCCACCAACGGACGGACGGACTTCACTTTGCGGTCGTTCGGGGATCCGAACACCTTCCGCGATAGTGCACCAATTCCCAGCATGTTTTCTCCGAGGGCGATGTTCATGACAGCTTCGTGCGGCACTTTGGCTTGCCCGCCCCCGACGCCTTCCATAGAAGTGCCAAGAACACGGCCGGAAGACCTGCCTCACGCGACTGTCGCGATGTAAGGGGTAGGCCGGGCATAGTCAACGTGGCAGGCTGGTCCGGCCCGATCAGGAGACGGTGATATGAGCAGATTGATGGCATTCTCACGCAGCGTTGCACTAACGCTTACGTTGGCGGTCCCGGCGCATGCCGAAGGCGAAACCGCCAATACGGTCGTATCGACGGTGAATGGCGTCAACATTACCTTGGGCGAGATGATCGCCCTGCGCGAAACGCTGGCCGAACAGTACCAGTCGCTGCCCGATGACGTGCTGTTCAGCGGCATTCTGGAGCAGTTGATTCAGCAGGAAGTCCTGCGCCAGTCGGTCACCGAAATGTCCACGCGCCACACCGCCAGCCTGGAAAACCAGACCCGCGGCTATGTCTCGGGCGTCGCGATGGAAGCCGTGGTTCTGGACGCGGTGACAGATGAGGCGCTGCAAGCCGCCTACGACGCGCGGTTCAAGGATGCCGCCCCGCAGATCGAATACAGCGCCGCGCATATTCTGGTGAACACGGTTGAGGAGGCCGAGGCCCTGAAGACCAAACTGGCAGAAGGTGCCGATTTTGGCGAACTGGCGATGGTCAGCTCGATCGACACCGGTTCGGGTGCGCTGGGTGGCGAACTTGGCTGGTTCGGTCTTGGCATGATGGTCAAGCCCTTCGAGGATGCCGTGGTCGCCGCAAAGGTCGGCGAAGTCACGGGCCCGGTCCAAAGCGAATTCGGGTTCCACCTGATCCTGGTCAAGGAAACCCGGGTCGCCGAAAACCCCACCCTTGACCAGCTTCGCGACGAATTGGCGGCCGAGATCGAGAATGCGGCCATTCAGGCGCTGGTTGACAGCCTGACCGCAGTGGCGGCTGTCACGCGCAGCGATGAAGGCATTGACCCAACCATCCTGAAGAACTCAACACTGATCGATTAAGGTCCGAAAGGGGATTCCGCCATGGGCAAGACCGACTGGAAGGCCGAAGCCAAGACGCTGAAGAAAAAGCTTGAAAAGCTGAAGCCGGATACCGCCAAGCCAACCAAGAAGGCCAAGCCGGTCTCACCGCTGGCCCCTGCGTCCTTTCCGGTGTTGCCACAGATTGCCGGGGTGGAATTTGCCGCCGTCGAGGCAGGCGTGCGCTACCTGAACCGCAAGGACGTGATGCTGGTCCGCTTGGCCCCGGGCACTGCGATGGCCGGGGTCTTCACCCGATCATCGACCCGTTCGGGTTGCGTGCGCGACTGTCAGGCAAAGCTTGCGATGAAAGTGCCGGCAGGGACCGGGGCCGCGATCATCGTGAACTCGGGCAATTCGAATGCCTTCACCGGGCTTGTCGGTGACAAGGCTGTTGCCGCCGTGACGGATGCTGTGGCCCAAGCATTGTCGATTCCGGCCTCGCGGGTGTTTTCATCGTCAACCGGCGTGATCGGCGAGCCTTTGCCTTTTGAAAAGATCACCGCGAAAGTCCCTGATCTGGTGGCCGCCCTTGCTGGGGATGCCATCGAAATGGCGGCTCATGCGATGATGACGACCGACACGTTTCCCAAAGGGGCTGCCGCGACGGTGCAGGGCGACGGCGGAATGATCCACATTGCGGGCATCGCCAAGGGTTCGGGTATGATAGCGCCTGATATGGCGACGATGCTGGTCTACATCTTTACCGACGCAAAGATTGCCCCGGCCGCGCTGCAAAAGATGCTGGCGCGCAATGTGGATGCTACGTTCAACTCGATCACGGTGGACAGCGATACCTCGACATCCGACACGCTGTTACTGGCGGCCACCGGCCAGTCGGCGGCGGCCGAGGTCAAGGGTCCGGTCGCCAAGGCCTTCGAGGCCGCATTGCACGGCGTCATGCGCGATCTGGCCCTGCAGGTCGTGCGCGACGGCGAAGGGGCGACCAAGTTGGTCGAAGTCCGGGTGACGGGGGCCGCAAGTGCCGAGGATGCTGCCAAGGTGGCGTTTTCCGTCGCCAATTCGCCGCTGGTCAAGACCGCCATCGCCGGGCAGGACCCGAACTGGGGCCGGATCGTCGCGGCGGTGGGCAAGTCTGGCGCGCAAGCGGATCGTGACAAGCTGACGATCCGCTTTGGCGACGTTCTGGTGGCGCAGAACGGCTGGCGCAACCCCGACTACCGGGAAGAGGACGGCGCAGTACACATGCAGGGGCAGGAATTGCTGTTCCATGTCGACCTTGGCCTCGGCAAAGCCGCGCGGTCAGTCTGGACCTGCGATCTGACCGCCCGCTACGTCGAGATCAACGCCGACTATCGGTCGTGAGGACGCTTCTCGTTTCGGCCGTCGCCTTGATAGACCCCGATGGCCGGGTGCTTCTGGCGCAACGACCCGAGGGCAAGTCCCTGGCCGGGTTGTGGGAATTCCCCGGCGGCAAGGTCGAGGCGGGCGAGACCCCCGAGGCCGCCCTGATCCGCGAGCTGAAGGAAGAGCTGGACATCGACACCTGGACCAGCTGTCTGGCCCCGCTGACCTTTGCCAGCCACAGCTATCCGGATTTTCACTTGCTGATGCCGCTGTTCGCCTGCCGTCGCTGGCAAGGCACCGTGCGCCCGGTCGAGGGCCAGAAGCTGGCCTGGGTCAGACCGAACGCGCTGCGGGACTATCCGATGCCGCCCGCCGATCTGCCGCTGATCCCCATCCTCCGCGACTGGCTTTGATGGTCTGTCCACAGTGGACAGATTTTGACCGCGCGTGTTTTCAATACGTTACCTGTGGACATTCATCGACGGTTAACCACTTGACGGCGAAGCTGCGGACCATCAGCCTTCGATGATCTGCCTATTCAGGAGCCTGCAATGCCGCTCCCCAAAGCCGCAAGCCTTGCCCTTCCGGTCTTCCTTTTGCTGGCACCCGCAGCCTCGGCCCTGACGGCAGAAGAGCTTTGGGCCGAAGCCCAGCGCCTGACCATGGAAGCGGGCACAACGGTCACCGCCACAGCGCGGCGTCAGGGCGACCGGCTGGTGCTGACCGATCTTGTCCTTGCTATGGGGTCACCTTACGACCCGGTCGATCTGAAGCTGGAGCGGATCACGTTGCAGGACAGGCCCGATGGCAGCGTTGCGGTTCTGCTGCCGCCAACGTTTCCAGTGACGTTCAACTTGGGAAAAGCCGAGCCTGAGCGTGGCTTTGTAACGCTGTCCACGTCGGCGCCGGGATTTTCACTGGTGGTTGCAGATATCGGCCCCAGGGCCGCGTTTGACTTGCAGGCCCCCAGCCTTACTGTTTCGCTGGAAAAGTTCGTTCCCGCGCCGAAGCCTGGCGAGAAGGTCGACTTCACCTTCGCCGTCGCCGACCTGTCCCTGCAGCACAGGATGGACCTGACGGCGTCCAGTCAGGTCGCCACCATGTCGCTGCAGTTTGGCACCTTGCATTCCGATCTGAATGTTGATGTCGACGGGGCCAGCGACGGTGCGATGTCGGTTGATCTTTCGGATGTGTCTATAAGTCTGAACGCTCTGGTGCCGTCATCCCTGGATGACATCGATGCAAGGGTCGATCTTGAGGGCGAGAATTTCCTGCCCTACCTGCTGGATGTCCTGAGTGACGGGCTGACCTTCAAGGCCGGGGCAACGCATGGTCCGCTGGCAATGATGATCAATGTGAATGACGCGGACCGGCCGAAGCTGGTCGAGGTCACGTCGCAGTTGGGCCGTCTGAATGTTGGGCTGGATGCGGCCGGGATTTCCTATGATGCGGTCTTTGGCAAGACCGTGACGACCATTCGTGGGGATTTCCCGGAAGAAGAATTTCAGGATTTCGCCATGGAAGTGGATGAGGTTGCCTATGGCCTGAGGATCGGTATCGGCGATCTTGTCACGCCGCAGGATGTTGCGCTGACCACGCGCGTGACCAATCTTTCGCTGTCGCCGGAAGTTTGGGCTGAAATCGAGCCGACGGGGGTGCTTGGATCCTCGCCCCTGTCCTACGGTTTCGATATCGCGATGCGTTATGCGCTGAAGCCCCAGATGCTTGACCCGAAATGGCAGCTGGAACCTGACACCTTCCCCCCGGTAGATATCGTCGATCTGACGTTGAATGCGCTGAACCTTGAAGGGTTTGGCGTCAATCTGGGCGGCAGCGGCGCGATAACCTTTGACGAAAGCGATCTGGTGACCTTTCCGGGGTTTCCCGTGCCGGAGGGCAAGATGTCGTTCACGGCAACCGGGGTGAACAGCCTGATCGACCGGCTTGCAGCAGGGGGGCTTATCCCGCTGGACGAAGTGACCGGGCTGCGCATGGGGCTGATGTTCATCGCCAAAGTTGGCAAGGCTCCGGACAGTCTGGTGTCGGAACTGGAGTTCAGGGCGAAGAGCTTTTACCTGAATGGATTGAAGATACGCTAAGGCCGAAATGAGAAGGCCGGGCAGAAGCCCGGCCTTCTCAGTAGAATGGGACGCGGCTTAGGCCAGCGTGCGTTCGATTTCCTGACGCTCGAAGATTTCGATGACATCATTCGGGCGCACATCGTCGTAGTTTTCGAAGGCCATACCGCATTCCTGACCCGAGATGACTTCCTTCACCTCGTCCTTGAAGCGCTTCAGAGTCTTCAGTGTGCCCTCGTGGATCACCACGTTGTCGCGCAGCAGACGAACGCCTGCCGAACGACGGGCGACACCTTCGGTAACCAGACACCCGGCGACCTTGCCGACGTTCGAGACCTTGAAGACCTCCAGAATCTTCGCGTAGCCGATGAAGGTTTCCCGAACCTCGGCTTTCAGAAGACCCGAAGCGGCTTTCTTGATGTCGTCCACCAGATCGTAGATGATCGAGTAATAGCGGATCTCGACACCTTTCTGGGTCGCGGAAGCCCGTGCCATCGCATTGGCGCGGACGTTGAAACCGATGATCGGGGCTTTTGATGCCTCGGCCAAGCTGACGTCGGTATCGGTGATCGCACCGACGCCGGAATGCAGCACGCGGACGCGGACTTCGTCATTGCCGATCTTTTCCATAGCCTGAACGATGGCTTCGGCAGAACCTTGCACGTCGGCCTTGATCAGGATCGGCAGTTCGGCAACCGACTGGTCGGCCTTGGCCTTGGCCATCAGCTGTTCCAGCGTGGTCGCGGCACCGACGGCGGCGCGCTTGTCCTTGGTCGCCTTCTCGCGGTAGTCGGCGATCTCGCGGGCCTGGGCTTCGGTTTCAACCACGTTCAGCGTGTCACCGGCGGATGGGGTGCCGGACAGACCCAGCACTTCGACTGCGGACGATGGGCCGGCTTCGGCAATCGTCTCGCCCTTGTCGTTGATCAGGGCGCGAACCTTGCCCCACTGCTGGCCGACGACGAAGATGTCGCCCTTGCGCAGGGTGCCGTTCTGGACCAGCACGGTTGCGACCGGGCCACGGCCGACGTCAAGCTTGGCTTCGATCACTGCACCCTGCGCCGCCCGGTTCGGGTTGGCGCGGAGTTCAAGGACTTCGGCCTGCAACGAGATGGCCTCAAGCAGCTCATCAAGACCAAGACCGGTTTTGGCCGAAACTTCGACATCCTGCACGTCGCCGGACATCGCTTCGACCACGATCTCGTGCTGCAGAAGGTCGGTCCGCACCTTTTGCGGGTCGGCGTCATACTTGTCGATCTTGTTGATCGCCACGATCATCGGCACCTTGGCGGCCTTGGCATGGGCAATCGCTTCGATGGTCTGCGGCATCACCGCGTCATCGGCGGCGACAACCAGAATGACGATGTCCGTCACCTGTGCCCCGCGCGACCGCATCGAGGTAAAGGCCGCGTGACCGGGAGTATCAAGGAAGGTGATCATCTGCCCGTTCGCGGCTTTGACCTGATAGGCCCCAATATGCTGGGTGATCCCGCCCGCTTCGCCCGAAACCACGTTGGTCTTGCGCAAAGCGTCCAGAAGCGAGGTCTTGCCGTGATCGACGTGACCCATGATCGTGACGATCGGCGGGCGTGGGACCAGATTATCGTCCGAGTCCTTGACCGTGTCGATGACCTGTTCAACGTCGGCATCCGACACGCGGATGGCTTTGTGGCCGAATTCCTCGATCACCAGTTCGGCTGTATCGGCGTCGATGGCCTGGTTCATCGTGACCATCATGCCCATTTTCATGAGCGATTTGACCACATCAGCACCACGTTCTGCCATCCGGTTGGCAAGTTCGCTGACGACGATGGTTTCCGGCAGCTGCACGTCGCGCACCTGCTTTTCGGGCTTCACGCCCAGACCAAGAGCCTTGGCGCGGGCTTTTTCCTGCTTGCGCTTCATCGCGGCAAGGCTGCGAGTGCGCCCGCCTTCGCCGGAAAGGGCGTCGTTCAGCGTCAGTTTGCCGGACTTGCGGGCCTCGTCGCCACCGGCACGCTTGGCGCCGCGATCGGCACGGTCGTCCTTTTCGCGGTCGGTCTTGCGTGGGCTAAGGCCGGGTTTGGCCGAGGCCGGTCCGCGCGGGTCTTCGGTCGTCGCAGGGGGTGCGGCAGGGGCCGCGCGATCGGCAGATTTTGCAGCGGCGGTGGCGGCGGGCGGGGGTGTCGCAGGCCGGGCGCGGGTGCCCAGCACGTCAGCACGCCGGGCTTCGGCTGCGGCGATCTTGGCTGCGGCTTCGGCCTTGGCGGCGCGATCTTCCTCTTCTGCCTTGGCGCGCAGCGCTTCGGTCCGTTCGCGCTCTTCGCGATCCTTGGTCTCGATCTCTTCGCGGCGACGGGCCCGATCCTCTTCACGGATGCGGTCTTCCTCGGCCCGACGCAGGTTGTCGTCGGCCTCACGCGCCTTGGCAGCGCGCAGGGCGGCCATGCGACGCTCCATCTCGGCATCGGAAATGCCGGCGGGTCGCTTGGACGGGTCGCCAAGTGCTGTCGACGTCGATGCGCCCGCGCCGGGTGTGCCCGGTTTGACGACCGTCGGCACCACAACGCGCTTGCGCTTGGTTTCTACCACGACGCTCTTGGTCCGGCCATGGCTGAAGCTTTGCTTCACCTGTCCGGAACGGGGCGGCCCCCCGAGGCCAAGAGGCTTCTTGCCGTCTGTATCGCTCATGCGTCCTACGTATCCTTCAAGGCGGTCTCGCCGCCGTCATCCCCGACCGTCTGAATTGGCAAATGCCCACGCAGACCAGCGAGTTTTGCCGCTTCCTCTACAACACGCGTTCTGAGTCCACCAGCGGCAAGCGCGGCGTGTATCGCACGTTCGCGCCCGAATGCCAAACCGATTTCCCCAGCGCTCAGAACCCCGATAAAGCCGCCCTTGCCATCTGGCGCGTGCAGCTTGGTCTTTCCCCGTTCTGATCCGTCACTGGCCTGGATCAGCGTCACCGCCGTTCCCTTGACCAGCCAGTCTTTCACCTTCTCATAGCCAGTGACCGCATCACCAGCTTTTCGCGCCATGCTAAGCAGGTCGATCACGCGCTGACGGATCAAAGTTTCGACCAATTCGGCAAGCCCATCCGGCACCTTGACCGTCTGGCGCGCGGCGCGGGCAAACAGCCCCTTCTTGGCGGCCTTTGCCATCGCGTCGCGGTCGGCAGACACATAGATGCCCCGACCGGGCAGTTTGCCCAGGATATCCGGGACGATCTGGCCTTCGGGATCAACACAGAATCGGATCAGCCCGGCCTTTGGCTGGCTTTCTCCGGTCGCAATACACTTGCGTTCCGGGTCCTCCCTGTCCTTTTCCCGACCTCCGCGCGTCATGGCGGCGTGTCCCGAGGCCTGCGATCAGGCCTCGGCCTCCACGTCTTCGGGGGCGTCTTCTTCCGGCTTTTCCAACTCGGCCGGATCGACCCAGCCCAACATGACCCGCGCGGTCATCACCAGATGCTGAGCTTCTTCAAGCGTCATATCGAACTGTTCCAGAACGCCTTCGTCCTTTTTGCG
>CAIXBE010000452.1 GCA_903917595.1 uncultured Rhodobacterales bacterium | reverse complement strand
TCCAGCCCATCCGTACCAGCCGCCGTCGATGCTGCCGTCACGCCCGTCAAAAATGTCGTCGCCGTCGCCCAGGACGACGCTGCCGATCATCAGGCCGCTGTTCCTGACAAAAACGTTACCAATGGAAGTCTCGGCATTTAGGGCCCCCGCCCCGCCAGAGATAACGCCTGTGTTGATCACCGAAAAAGAAGCTAGCGGGTTCGTGGTGGTGTAAATGTCGATTCCGAACGACAAAGCGGTGATCGTCCCGTGATTTTCCACGACGCTGTATGCGCCGCTGGCCGTGATACGCACGCCGTCGCCTTCCGATGACGTCGCGGTGATCTCGCCACCCGCCAGATTGATCACTCTGGTGCTGGCGCCCTCGATGTAAACGCCGTTGTTGTTGCGGGCATCATTGACAGCGTCGCCGACCGAACCGGCCAGGATACTGCCAGAATTCACGAGGACGTCTTTGGTTGCGCCGCCCACCCCCAGAATGACGGCGCCCGCCCCCCCTGAAACCGTCCCGGTCACAGTCACCGTGTTGCCGCCGCCTTCGCTGTAGATGGCAACGGCTTCCGGCGCATCGAGACTGCCGTCGATCTGGGCCACGCTGTTCGCGCCATTAAACCAAAGGCCAGCGTAGCCGACCTCCGCGAAGCTGGCAAAGGTGCCACCAGTGGCGACCGTAAAGGTCGAGTTGGTTGGCAGATGAATTGTCGCCGCGCTGACCAGCGTTCCGCGCACCATGACCTCGACATCGGTGAACGCGCCGAAACTGATGACTGACCCGGTGGTCGAACCCAGCGTGACTGTCGGCATCACGAACAACGAATCGCCCGATGCGGTGAAGGTGAACCGAGGACCAGCACCGGTGCTTGTCGCGGGGAAGAAAACGGCCATGAAAACTCTCCAGCAAAAAAAAGGTCAATATGGCGCTATGTTAACGAAGATGGCCAACAGATCAACGGATTTGCTGTTCGCAACCGTGTGGGGTCAGGATAGCGTTCAGCCACCCCAACCCTTTCCAGTTGGTTAATTTCTGGAAATCAACTCATTGATTCTGAACAGTTTTCAAAACTGTCCAGATCTGGACGCCCCTTACCCTATCGCGCAGGCCCTCACGTCGGCGTCGATGAAGGGCAGGTACTGTTCGAAATTGGCCGCAAACATGCCCACCAGTTTCTGCGCCTGCCGGTCATATTGCGCGGGGTCAGCCCAGGTTGAGCGGGGGTCGAGCAGACCCTTGCCCACGCCCGCCACCTCAACCGGAACCTCGAACCCAAAGTTGGGGTCGCGGCGGAAGGGGGCGGTGGACAGCGAGCCGTCGAGTGCCGCCGCCAGCAGGGCACGGGTTGCCCGGATCGGCATCCGCTTGCCGTCGCCATAGGCGCCGCCGGTCCAGCCGGTGTTCACCAGCCAGCACGACGCCCCATGCTTGGCGATCTTGGCGGCCAGCAGTTTGCCATAAACCTCAGGCCGGCGGGGCATGAAGGGGGCGCCGAAACAGGTGCTGAAGGTGGGCTGCGGTTCGGTCACGCCACGTTCGGT
>CAIXBE010000451.1 GCA_903917595.1 uncultured Rhodobacterales bacterium | reverse complement strand
GGCTTCGATGATTGCCTCGCATGGGCGCGTCGTCTCGCGGCGGATCCTGAAGGGCCGATCACGGCGGCGGCTGAACCCGCTCTTCGTCGGATGGCTGATGGGTTGGCCCATCGGGCACGCGCTCTGCGGCTGCTCGGCAACGGAGTTCACCCTCTGGCAGCAGCACATGCGTGGCGCTCTCTCGCAGCTGCCCACGGCCTCGGGCCCGTGGATCTGGCAGCCATCGGACCAGGCCCAGCTCCCGGTGCAGATGTCCCTGTTTGAGGGGATGTAGTCGTGAGCGTCCAACGACAGATCGGCCGAAACGGCGGCACGAAGGGGAAACGCGCGCTGGGCGTCCAAGCAGCGCTGGAATGGGCGTTCCGCGTGGAACAGGCACAGCTGGAGCTGCCGCCGCCCAAGGACGGTGTCGAGGAAGGCTTCGGTTTCGGCCTCGAATACGTCCTGCTGCAACGCGCAACGCTGGGATGCAAAGTGGACGGCGGCCAGCACAAGATGGGCAGTTACACTCATCCCGACGCCGAGGTGATCGCCGCCACCGTCGCAGGCATGCCCGACAGCCTCGGCGGCATCCGCATGGCGTTTCAGGTGGCCGAACTGGCGCGTGCTGGCATGACCCCAAACTGGATGCCGGGCATTGTCCCGCGCTGTGTCCCATTGGAAATCATGAACAACCAGCACGGCGATCGGGCGAAGACCATCGTTGTCGGCACCGAACGGGTGAAGACGCGCGGGAAGTGGCGAACGGTCGAGGTGCTGGCTTGCCCGATCACCTGGCGACCACATCCGGAACAGATCGCATCCGCCCGGCGCGGCTATGAGGAGTGGTGGCAGGCTTTGGGTTGGGTGCGAGATGGGTTGATTGCGGGCGGCATGCTGCGGGAAGTGAGGGTTGCGGCAGCGATGCCAAAGGTGCGGCCGTGGCTAGCTTCATCGCGCAAATAGCTGACTTTCCAACGTGATGCTCTCGCAGATTGGACGAATATCATCCAGTCTACAGCGCAGCTTTGCCTTGATTGCAATGCTATCAAGCCCTACCTTTGGTCCTGCAACTGGAGGGTGCCATGGCAAGCATTACGATTCGTAATCTCGATGACGATGTAAAGCGCCGCCTTCGGGTGCGCGCGGCTGAACATGGCCGTTCGATGGAGGAAGAGGCTCGCGACATCCTGCGGCAGGTTGTCGGCCAGCCCAGCGCCCCGAAGAACCTCGGCCAGGCCATCAATGCCCGGTTCGCGGCGCTGGGCGGCATTGATCTGCCGCCGACAAAGCGCAGCCCGATGCGGACAACACCGGACTTCGAGTGATCGATGATCCTCATCGACACCAACGTCGTCTCCGAACTGATGCGCGCCGAACCGGCCCAGATCGTGCTCGACTGGTTCGGCAGATGTGACGCGGCCGACCTGTTCATCTCGGCGGTCACCGAGGCAGAGCTGCGCACCGGCGTCGCGATCCTTCCACAAGGTCAGCGCCGCGACCGGCTGCAACAGGCCCTCGATGCTATGATCGACCAGGACTTCCGGGGCCGCGTCCTGCCCTTCGACAGCCTTGCCGCCAAAGCCTATGCAGAAATCGCCGCCCAGCG
>CAIXBE010000450.1 GCA_903917595.1 uncultured Rhodobacterales bacterium | reverse complement strand
TGTTTGCATCAACCAAATAGATCGGCTCGACCCAAAGCGAGCGCGTCATCGCCTCAGCCACGGCATTGTAATGCGCCATGACGGCACCGATCGTTTCTTCTGCTACCTTCATATCGGGGAAGTTGGCCTCACCGGTGATGCCCCAGACAGTGGGCAGCCAGTCCGACGGCGGTATCATCTCCGGGCAGGCCAGAAGGCCTGTGAAAAATCCGTCCAGTTCGCTCAAGCCCATCGGCTCGTTGTCAAGATCCAGAAGGTTTAGCAGTTCTTCCAGCCGGTCGAGCCGGTCTTCGTCCTGATCCATGACATCCCTCCTGTGGCCCCATGTCTTTAACCGCGATGGGCCGCCTTCACAATCCAAGCCGCCCTGACTGTCTATGGAGCTGATATGACCCTTTGTGTTCAGGAAGGCCCAGTCATTCTGATCGGCTACGAATACCGGTTGCAGCTTGAGGCCGAGGCGGACCTCTTTCCGGAAGGCGCGGCCTTTGCTGGCCAGCTGCGCAGCACAATTGCCGCAACATCCGTTCTGGCGGTGCTCTCCACCGCGGCAGGCAGCATTCTGCGCCTCGATGATCGCACCCTTGAGATTGTTCTGACGCCCACAATCACGTCCAGCTTGATGGCCGGTGGGGTCGTGCTTGACCTCGTGCGTACCGATCTGACGCCCGACCGTCATTTGGGCTTCCTTCTGGAAATCCCAGTGGTCCTGCCGGTGACGAGGTTCCCTGTTTCTGGGGGGCTCTGAGCCATGACAGCCTCACTCGAACTCCGGCCCCTGACCGGGCCAATCCGCCTGCATTTGAGATCCAGCGAACCGATCGGGCTGCGCGTTCTGGCGGGTCCGGTTGCTGTGCGGGTACTGGGCCAACCCGGCCCGCAAGGTCGGACGGGTCTGCAGGGTGACAAGGGCGATCAGGGCACACCGGGCATCACCATTCTTCCCACTGATACTCCCATCAACGGAGGCTTCTTCTGATGGCCAATACGATCCAACTCAAACGCCGTGTCTCGGGCGTGGCGGGCGCACCTGCCGCGCTCAAATCCGGCGAGATTGCGCATAACGAGGTTGATGACACGCTTTACGTCGGCAAGGGCGACGATGGCGGGGGCAATGCAACCTCGGTCATTCCGCTTGCCGGTAGGGGTGCCTTTGTTGATCTGTCTGCTTCGCAAAGCATTGCCGGGGCCAAAACCTTTGCCACGGTCCCGAAGTCCTCCGAGGATGCGAGTGGTGCGACCGACCTCGTGCGCAAATCCCAGCTGGATGCGGGGCTAGCTGCCAAGGCGGCACTCTCCCATGCCCATACGGTCAGCGATGTGACGGGCCTGCAAGCCGCACTTGATGCAAAGGCTGCGCTGGTATCGCCCGCTCTGACCGGCACGCCTACCGCACCAACGGCAGCCGCCGACACCAGCACTACGCAACTGGCCACGACGGCCTTTGTCCTCGGTCAAGCTGGTGCGACTGCGCCTGCGATGGACGGCACAGCCGCCGTGGGCACAGCCACACGCTTTGCCCGGGCCGACCACGTCCATCCGACCGATACCTCGCGCGCACCTCTGGCCTCTCCGGCTTTGACGGGCACACCGACTGCGCCCACGCCTGCGAACGGCACGAATACGACGCAGATCGCGACGACCGCCTTCGTGCGGGCAACCCGGCTTGATCAACTCGCAGCCCCTGCTGCGGATTTTGCGCTTGGCGGGTATCGCCTGACGGGCTTAGGGGATCCGCAAGGCGCGCAGGATGCCGTGACCAAAGCCTATGTCGACCTCACTGTGCAGGGGCTTGAGCCCAAGCAATCGGTGCGGGCGGCGAGTGTTGCCACGATTGCCA
>CAIXBE010000449.1 GCA_903917595.1 uncultured Rhodobacterales bacterium | reverse complement strand
TCGTCCAGATCGTTGCGGTCGGTGATCACCACGATTGTCGGATTTTCCATCGCTGGTTCACGCACCAGCTGCCCGGCATAGAAGGCCATCAGCAGGCTCTTGCCCGAGCCCTGCGTGTGCCAAATCACCCCGGCTTCGCGGTCACCCTGCGACCGACTGGCCTCCACGGTGCTCACGACGGCGCGCTTCACCGCGTGGAACTGGTGATAACCCGCGATGATCTTGGCGGTACCGTTCGGGGTGTCGCCAAAAACGGTGAAATCTCGCAGCAGCGACAACAACCGTGGTCGGGCGAAGACACCTTCGATCAGCACCGACATTTCTGGCGATCCCTTGGGGGCCACATCGGCGCCATCGGTCGTGCGCCAAGGCATGAACCGCTCAAGGTCAGCGGTCAGTGAGCCGATGCGCGCCTGAATACCGTCCGTCGTGACCAGCACGGCATTGGCCCGGAACAGCGATCCGATCTGCGCTTTGTAGGTCTGCAATTGGTTGAAGGCAGCGCCCAGCGTTGCCGTTTCTGCGCCGGGCTTCTTCACTTCGATCACGCCGACCGGCAGACCATTCAGGAACACCACCACGTCTGGGCGGCGGTTGTTGCCGTTTTCGATCACCGTGAACTGCGCGATGGCCAGCCAGTCGTTCTGCATGTCTTCCGGGTCGACCAAGCGCACGGCATCGCCGCGGATCGTGCCGTCCTCGGCACGGTATTCCACCGGCACGCCCTCGACCATGGCGCGGTGCATGCGGCGGTTCTCTTCGATCAGTGATGGACGCTCGACGCCCAACAACTTGCGCAGCGCGTCCGCGCGGGCATCTTCGGGGATCTTTGGGTTCAACCTGGCGATTGCGTCGCGCAGCCGCCCTGGCAGGAACGTGTCAGAATAGGCCTCGCGCTCCGGCGCATGGCCATCGGGTCCCGACACCGCGTCATTGATGCAGGTATAGCCCAGCGCGCTCAGGTGATCGAGAAGGACGGCTTCGACTTCGGCTTCCGAAAGTGTGGGCATAAAATCCTCGATTCAGAAATGCACTTTGGCGTTGTCGATCACTTTTGTACCGCAAACTATCTTGTGGGTCGGTTTGACCTGAATTTCGACCCACAAAATAGTTTGAGGTGCATAAGTGATCCTCAAAACGCCGCCCGCCCTTCGCAGATGTTCAAAAGCTCCGGGAAAGCCAACACCGCAGGCCGCCTGCCGCTGGACTGCCTTATCTCTCGCAACAGCCCGTTGTCGCGCACAAGCCGCAGGATACGCTTGGCCGTCGGTTCGGGAATATCGGCCTGCGTCACGAAATCCGAAGCCACAAAGATCGGGCGGCTGAAGAACCAGTCGAGCGCGCGCACCCCGTATTGTGACCGTGTTGCCTCGACCATCCAGTCCTTGCGCGCAGTGTAAAGTGCGTGGATCGCCTGTGCCTTGGCTTGGTTCGTGCCCGCTTGTTCGATGATCGCACGCAGGAAAAATCCGCACCAACCAGTCCAATCGCCATCCCGCGACACGGCCAGCAGGCGGTCGTAATATTCGTCGCGGTGGGCTTCCAGATACTCCGACAGATAGAAATTCGGTGCCGACAGCAGACCCTTGGAGTTCAGGAACAGGGGGATGATCAGCCGCCCCAGCCGACCGTTGCCATCCAAGAACGGGTGGATCGCCTCGAATTCGGCATGCAGCACCGCCAACTGGATCAGCGCATCAGGAGCCGCGGCGTGGATGTAGGCTTCCCACGCGCTCATGGCATCTGGCAGCGCTTCGGCGGAACAGGGGATGAAGCGGGCCTGTTCAATGGTGCAGCCTTCGGGACCGATCCAGTTCGGGATACGCCGGTATTCGCCCGGGTCTTTGTTGCGGCCGCGCACGCCCTGCATCAGGCGCGCGTGGGTCAACCGGATCAGGCGCTGTGACAGCGGCAACTCTTCCAGCAGGCGAGACGCCTCGGCAAGGGCGGCGCGATAGTTCAGCACCTCGTGGATGTCGGCCTTTTTGGCGGTACTTTCATCGCCCGGCTCGCCCTCGGCTTCGAATTCCAACACCTCGCCGATGGTGGCCTGCGTGCCTTCGATCCGGCTGGACAAGACGGCTTCCTGCGTGGTCAGCGGCGAGAGCAACACATTCGGGTTGGGAATGCCGTGCAACACGCCCTCATACCGCGCGACGGCGGCATTGGCAGGGCCGATCAGCGGCAGAAGCTGCGGCCAGTCGAGCACGTCGGGTGGAAAGTGTCCCTGATGATAGGCAACGACCATCACGCCACCTCCCTTGCGAGGCTTTCCGCCTCGGCCACCCGCAACTCCCCCGACATCAGGCGCGGCAGGAGGAGGTCGCGGGTCTGGGCGAGGGTGCGGGATTCGAGTTCGTTCTTTCCCACCTTAAGGTGAAGCACCGAAACCGCTCGATCAAATTCATCCAGAATCGCTCTTGGTGGACAGCAGATTTCGATGGATTTCAAATAGGTTGCCGGTCTTGCAATGGACGGCACTCCAACCTGAGAACTGTTTGCAAGTAGTCTGTGCTTGCCTTCTGGTGAGTGAAAGTAATGCACCACAAACAGCGGGGAAATAAGGTTGAGATTGCACCGCATATAGAATTGTCGTTGTGAAATCACATACCGATCAAACCACGCGGTCTCGGGAATGATCGCGACCTGACCAATGTTCCCGGCGTGAGTGAACACGACATCGCCGCGCCGAACGTTTGAGCGACCAAGTTTGTCCGCATGAGCCACAGTGACAAAATTGTAGTCTTTGTCGTTCAGCTGTAAGCCCCGCAAGTGTGCACCGCTGATGACAGGGATGCCTTCCTCAACAAATGTTTCAACTTTGATGTTTGAGCCAAATGGCCCCATAGCAATTTGGTCTGCAACGTCTCCAAGGGTTCTTACGATCCACCCCTCTGGCTTGCCCTCGTCGTCCAG
>CAIXBE010000448.1 GCA_903917595.1 uncultured Rhodobacterales bacterium | reverse complement strand
TCGGGCACACCAACAGCTCTTGGGATCCACACACCCAGGAACCAAATCACCAACAAGCTTGAGCCTGCCATTGCCAAAAGCCTCCCGCGAGGCGAAACGCGAAACCCAAGATCTTCAGACAGTCCCACGACAAAGATCAAAGAGGTTGCAAGAATGAATTCGGCATAGGCCAATGCAATTGACAGCGGCGCCAACATGACGCCAAGACCTAAAGCACAGAAGACCGCTATTCCTCCAACGCGTGGCGTCCGGTGTGTATGCATGGATTGTCCAGCGCTCAGGTCATTGGTCCGCCTCCTGAACCATGGCAAACGTGAATCCAGCATAATAAGCGCTACGCAGATCCAGAACGACAGCGCCGCCAAAGCACAGGCAAGCGAAAGAAAATTCAAAAACTCTATATGCGCCACGTGCTGACCTGTCATGAATATCGTTGAGATTTAGAAAATAGCCTTACAATCAGGCTAAGTGTCACATCCCGGAAGTTGATATGGCTGTTTCTTGAACAACTCCGGCTTCAGTTTGTGCCAGTCCTTCATCGCCTGCAAGGGTGTCTTGGTGCCCAAGGCTGATTGCGGCAGCTGCTGGTTGTAGAGCAGCACGTAGCGGTGCAGCGTGGTTTCGAGTTCCTCTCCCGAACGGAAATGGTGCGATTGCAGCACCTCCTCGATCCGGCCGTTGAAGCGCTCGACCATGCCGTTGGTTTGCGGATGCGCAGGCGGGGCCAGACGGTGTTCGATGCCGAGGTCGGCGCAGAGTTGATCGAACTCGTGCTTTCCTGTGGGGCTGCGTTTGCGCAGACCGAACAGGCGATCGGTGAATTCCTTCCCGTTATCGGTCAAGACCGTCCTGATCCGGATTGGGCAGGCCCGTTCCAGATCGCGCAGAAATCGGCGGGCATTGGCGGCAGTCTTGGATTTGAAGACCCGGATGAACACCCAGCGGGTTGCCCGGTCAATCGCCACGAACAGGTAGCGCCGGGACGTTTCTTCAGCCATCTGAGGCAGATACTTCACATCGACATGAAGGTAGCCGGGCTCGTAAGCTTTGAACGCCTTGTGCGCAGGGCGGGGGTCTTTCGCCTGCAGGTCACACAGATTGCCCACCCCATGCCGCCGCAGGCAGCGGTCGAGGCCCGAGCGCGACACATCCGGGTTCAGGAACTCCCGCACCACCGCCAGCAAGTCGTCGATGGACACCAGCAACGTCTTGCGCAGGACAACCGCCACCGCCTCTTGCGGGGGCGTGAGTGTTGTTTGCAGCCGGTGCGGCGTGTGGCTGCGGTCATGCACGCTGTCGCGATGCTTCCATTTGTAGACGGTCTGCTCGGTCGTCCCGAACCGTTCCGCCAGAACCGAAGCAGGCTCGGTGCTGGCCTGGATCGCCGCCCGAACCTTCGGCCCTCGCCATTGTCCTCGGACCAATGGCGGACAATGGCTCGATCGTGGCCTGCTTGTGAAGATGGATCAGCATGCCCGCACCCCGCTCCGAATGTCCCTCAGAACCGATCTTGCCATGAAAAACGCAGAGCGCCGAGAGTTTATGTGATCATCCGGGATGGAACAGATAGGATCGGACGGGCTGTGATCTGCTCCCCGCAAACTGGACCGTTTGAAGCTGGAGTTTTCCGCTATGTTTTCCTGGCTGGGAGAGGATCGGAACCGGATGAAAGCGAGCAAATTCACGGACGCGCAGAAGGCGTTCATCATCAAGCAGGGCGAGGAAAGAACGCTGGTTGCGGAGATATGCCGCAAGGCCGGGATCAGTCCGGCGACTTACTTCACTTGGAAGAAACGATACGCGGGGCTTTTGCCGACCGAGATGAAGCGGTTGAAGCAGCTTGAGGACGAGAACAGCCGGTTGAAGAAGATTGTGGCGGACCTGACGCTGGATCGGGAAATGCTGCAGGATGTTATCCGGCGAAAGCTCTGAAGCCTGGTCGGGTGCGCGAGCTGGTTCGCGGGATGTGCAGCGATTGGGCAGTTTCGATCCGAAGGGCTTGTGGGGCCATGAAGTTTGACTGCTCGACGTTCCACTACAAGTCCCGCCGCACTGATCAGGCTGCTGTTGCGAAGCGGATCCGTGAGATCTGCGAAACGCGGGTGCGTTATGGCTATCGCCGCGTTCATGTCCTGCTCGACCGGGAAGGCTGGGGCATCAACATCAAGAAAGTCTACCGCATCTACAAGGAGTTGGGGATGCAACTACGGAACAAGACACCCAAGCGCCGGGTGAAAGCGAAGCTGCGCGATGACCGCGCCGAAGCCGTCGAACCAAATGATGTCTGGGCGATGGATTTTGTCCACGATCAACTGGCCACGGGGAAGAAGCTGCGGGTGTTGACCGTAGTGGACACTTTCTCCCGCTACGTGCCGGTTCTGGACGCGAAGTTCAGCTACCGAGGCGAAGATGTCGTGGCCACACTTGATCGGGTCTGTCGGCAGACTGGTTACCCCAAAACCATCCGCGTCGACCAAGGCAGCGAGTTCGTGTCGCGTGACATGGACCTCTGGGCCTACCAGCGGGGCGTCATGCTCGACTTCTCCAGACCGGGAAAACCCACGGACAATGCCTTCATCGAAGCATTTAACGGCAGGTTCCGCGCCGAATGCCTGAATGCCCACTGGTTTCTGACACTTGCAGATGCGGTTGAAAAGTTGGAGGCTTGGCGTCGATACTACAATGAGGAACGGCCACATAGCGCGATCGGGAATAACGTCCCGATCATGCTGACCAAATCGGGGGACACCACCAGCCTGTCACCCTGAGCGAAGCCGGAAAACTCTAAGCCTTGGCGGTCCAAGGTTGGGGAGCGGATCACGAAGCCGGAAAACTCTGCCTTCAGGCGGTCCAAAGTTGGGGAGCGGATCACAAACCCAAGGACTCTCGTTATGAACGAGGGACGACCGGGGGGCAGGTCAGGAGCAGTGATTGCAGCTTGCGCTGTCGTCACGAAAGACGTGCCCACTTATGCCATCGTTGCGGGAAATCCTGCTCAGAAGATCGGATCAATTTTCGACCGCGAGCAGATCATTCGGCATGAAATGCTGTTGGAGAAGAAAGAACCGATGATATATTCCGCCGGAATATACTGATTGTTCTGAAAACAGCCCAGAAAGAATCCACCGAGTTGCCAGATTTCAGCATCGTCACCGTCTGCTATAACAGCGCTGCCACCGTCGCGGACACACTGCGGTCGGTTCTGGAGCAGTCTGGCGTGAGTGTGGAGCATATCCTCAAGGATGCCGGTTCCAAGGATGAGACCATCGCGATTGCTGCACGCGTCAACCCTGCCGCAGTTGTTGAAGTGTCAAGAGATCGCGGGGTTTATGACGGCATGAACCAAGGCTTTGCCTTGGCAACAGGTGATATCGTCGGCTTTCTGAACTCGGACGACTACTATGCTGAGCCAAACGTGTTGCAGGCGGTGCGCGACACGTTCGCCGCGACGGACTGCGATATTGTTTACGGTGATATCGCCATGATCAACGCCGCCGGTCAGGTTGTACGGTCCTGGATCAGCGGGGAAATCAGCTCTGGGAGTCTGAATGGCAAGCAGTTGCCACATCCAGCGCTGTTCGTGCGCCGTGCGGCGCTTGCCCGGCTTTGCCAGCCCTTTGACCCCAGCTACCGCATCTCGGCCGACTACAAACAGCAACTTCTGCTGGTGGAAAAAGCCGGATTGCCCACGACCTACCTGCGGCGCACGGTCACCATCATGCGTACCGGCGGCGAAAGCACGCGCAATCTCAAGGTCGTGGTCCAGGGATGGATAGAATGCGCCCGCGCTTATCGCGAGGTTCACAACCGCTCGGGTTGGCTGATGGTCGCGCGCAAAGTTTTTTCTAAGGTGGGTCAGGTGCAGGCCCGTCTGTTTCACCCGGGCAAGCCAAAAGCCTGATCATTTTGCACCTTAGGCAAAGAAACGAAGTTGGAAGCAAAGATGACCCAAGACGCAGATGTTCCGGAACAACGCCGACTGATCGCCGTTATCGGCGGATCGGGCTTCATCGGAACGAGGTTGGTCGCTCGTTTGCTGGAGCAGCACGACTTGGTCATCGTGGACAAGCACATCAGCGGGGATTTTCCAAAGCTGACACGTCAGGCAGATGTACGCGATCTGCATTCGCTGCGCATGGCGGTGCCAGACGGCGCGGTCATGGTGAACCTGGCGGCCGAGCACCGTGATGAT
>CAIXBE010000447.1 GCA_903917595.1 uncultured Rhodobacterales bacterium | reverse complement strand
CCTGCAGCAGAGACTCAGCCCGAAAATCTGCGGAGAGTTAAGGGAGCGGAGCGGTCTCTGCGCGCCGCCCTGGCGGGTAACGAGCGGTTATGTGGGCACTACTGTTCGGACAAATACCGCATTAAAATCAATGTCTTGGTTGGTGGCGGAGGAGGTGTCCGCCGTTTTGGTGTAACTCTTCGTCTCGTTGAGTGCCATTATGCCCTTATTCCTCAATGTATTGGGAAAATCACTGTTCCACCTTGTAGCAACACGTTTCTTCCAATATCTCCGTCTTTAAGGGGTAGGTATGTGGGTAGGCGTTATGCCGAAGAAAGCGAAAGAGTTGTCGGCCCTCGACGTAAAGCGGCTCACCCATCCGGGTGGCGTCGGCAACGTAAACTTTGCAGTAGGCGGGGTTGCTGGACTTAGGCTGCAAGTCACCTCAACCAACGCGACATCATGGCTTCTGATTGCCACGGTTGCGGGCAAGGTCCGGCAGATCGGCCTTGGTGGCTATCCAGACGTGAGCTTGTCGCAGGCGCGTGACCTAGCACGTGAAATGCGCGACAAGATCAGGCGCGGCATAGACCCGGTCGAAGAACGCAAGGCAGCCAAGGCCGCCCTGTTCGCGGCCCAGAAGCGTGGTCTGACCTTTGACGACGCCGTAGATAAGTTTCTCGCGCACAAGTTGGAAGAACTGACCAACGACAAGCACCGCAAACAATGGCGGTCGACGCTGATGACCTATGCCAGCCCGCAAATCGGCAAAATGCTGGTGTCGGAGATCACCGTGCATGACGTGCAGCGGCTGCTGGACCCGATCTGGCTCACCACGACCGAAACAGCGACCCGTGTACGCAGTCGGGTTGAAAGCGTTCTGGACTGGGCGCAGGTGAAGGGCCATCGCTCGGGGGAAAACCCTGCGCGCTGGAAGGGCAACCTCGAAGCCCTCATGCCAAAGCCGAACAAGGTAGCCAAAAGCGACAACCACCCCGCCATTGCCTTGAAGGACGCTTGCACATGGTTTGCCGCTCTGCAGGCGAGGGCAGGGATCTCGGCCCGCGCTCTTGAGTTTCTCGCCCTCACGGCTGCGCGGTCCGGTGAAGTGCGTGGGGCCGTGTGGAGTGAGATTGATCTGGTGGCGCGCGTCTGGACTATCCCCGCTTCCCGAATGAAGGCTGGTCAAGAGCACCGGGTCACGCTGACGGACGAGGCGGTCATCTTGCTCAAGAAGATGCCGCGCCTGAACAGCAGCCCTTACGTCTTTGCCGCGCCCCGTGAGGGCCAACTGTCAGATATGAGCCTGAGCGCCGTCATGCGCCGGATGCACAGTGATGATGTGGCTAAGGGGGGCGTCGGGTTCATTGATAACAAATCCAAGCGCCCTGCTGTTCCCCACGGCCTGCGGTCAACCTTTCGGGTCTGGGTGGCCGAGCGGACAGAGTACCCTCGCGAAATGGCCGAGATCGCGCTGGCGCATACAGTTGGCAACGAGGTGGAACGCGCCTACCTTCGCAGCGACATGGTCGATAAGCGCCGTGGCATGATGGAAGCGTGGGGCCGGTTCCTGCGGGGCAAAGCGGCGGCGAAGGAGTAAGAGATGTTCAGCATTCCCGGCTACGTGCCGTTCTGGGACGTGGCGGATTTGTGCTTTGAGGCTGCCTCCATTCTGTCCAGCGACGGCAGACGGCCAAAAATTCCAGCTTTTGAAGGATGGGAAGAACTGGACGAATGGTCGCGTGAGAGAGTTGTCCGAACGCTAGCGGCGATCTTTCAGGATTTGGTCTTACAGCAACCGAAGCGCTTCGCATTGATTTCTGTTGGGGGACGCGTCGTTCGGCCAAGCAGCAGAATTCTCGCTCTGCAAGACAGCTT
>CAIXBE010000446.1 GCA_903917595.1 uncultured Rhodobacterales bacterium | reverse complement strand
TGGCAACGACGCCATGACCGCCGTTGTTTGCGGCGGTTTTGAGATTTCAAATGGGGCGCTGGATGCCTGCCTCGAGCGCGGCTTGCGGTTTCCGGCTGATCTTGCCTTCGTCGGCTATGGCGACCCGGCAGCCTATCGATGGATCGCCGGCGGCATCACCACAATCCGGCTTCCGGTCGTGGAAATGGCCACTGGCGCAGTGCGCCGCATTGTCGAGAGTCTGCAGCAAACCCACGAACTGCAAGCGCGGCAAATCTATTCTGCAACCTTGATCACCAGACGCTCGACCTGATCTGGCATAGCAACGCGGTGCGAGTCGACATTCGATGTGCCGTTCCAAAGGCATTGGAATCCGTTGGCATCAGCTTGCAGATTTTCTCCCCTGTCAACATCGCCGCCTGCATCGGCTCCCGCCCCTGTCAGGTCTCGACCTTCGCTCATTTGCTGCCGACCGCGGTCGTGTCGACCTGGGCTGCCCCGATGAAAATTGTGTAAAGTGACGGGAAGGATGCGACAACCATCCCTCCTCTCGCAGAGATACGGCGTAGGGACAGAGAAACACTGAATGTGGCCAGTTGCCAAGCCCCGATGCGCATGTTAATATGATAAACTGATAAATAATTGGATATGACAGTGGCGACGCTCACCAATCTTGCTTTTGGAAGC
Source organism: uncultured Rhodobacterales bacterium (assembly GCA_903917595.1). Classification (GTDB taxonomy): domain Bacteria; phylum Pseudomonadota; class Alphaproteobacteria; order Rhodobacterales; family Rhodobacteraceae; genus Tabrizicola; species Tabrizicola rara. The sequence continues at coordinate 1,899 of CAIXBE010000446.1, read as the reverse complement.
CGGAAGTCCGACGCCTTGGCGGGCGTCATTGAGGTGCGGGGTATCCTCGGCGCGGCGGTGACCGAGCTGGGAACCCGCATTGTTGGAGGGGCCTGGGCCCCGGGCGAGGCGATCCCCAAGGAGGCCGATCTTTGCGACGAGATGGGCGTCAGTCGCTCGGTCATCCGCGAGGCTTTTCGCATCCTAGGGGCGAAGGGGCTGATCAGAAGTCGCACGTCGGACGGCACAAGGGTGCTGCCGCGCAGCGAATGGCGGCTGTTGGACCCCGATGTGATGGACTGGCGGATCAAGGCCGGCGATACCGTGTCTCTGTTGCACGACCTGCTCAAGGTGCGGCTGGTTCTGGAGCCTGGCGTCGTCCACACGGCGACACTGATGGCGACCGACGAAGCCCGGGCGCGCATCCGCCGGGCATGGGAGATCAAGGAACACGTCTTTGGCACCCCCGATCCCGACTATGCCGAGCGCCGCCGCCGCTTTATCGCTGCGGACTTGGAGTTCCATCGCGCCTTTCTGGCGGCCGTCGACTCTGACCTGCTGTCACAACTCTTCGCGGTGATCGAAGCGGCACTCGGGCTGCTGCTGGATCTGCAGATGTCGGCGGTTGGCTATACCACCAAGATGATCGGCATGGAGGAAAGTCAGGAATTGCATGCCGCCGTCTTCTCCGAGTTCGAGCGTCGCGATCCCGAGGCAGCGCAGGCGGCGATGCGCCGTCTTATCGAGCGTGCCATCCGCGATGCGCACGAAGGCTTCAATCAACAAACACTCTGAAGGTCCGACACATGAAAGACGGAATGCTGACCGATCCCCTGATCGGCGCTGTTGCGGCACGCCTCGGCGGCCACGATTTCAAATGCTGGTTTTACGGCGATTCGGTGGGGTTTGAGGGGCTGCTTGCCGCCTCTGACATGTTGGGCGACCCGCATTGGTTTGATTTCAGCCACGGTTTCTTTCGCGCCTGGGCGTCCCGGATGACGCCGTTTCAACCCGATGACAATACCGCACCCGGGCATGTGATGTGTGCCGTGGTGGCCCGCACCGGCGATGAAGTCCTGTTGAGCGCGATGATCGCCCTTGCACGGGAGCTGCGCGGACGCCGCAAGATCGGCCCGGTTTCGGTGACCTTTGAAGACTCGCTGCGCTCTTTGCGCCAGCCCTACGGCGAGGTGGCGCTGTCGCAGGCCGAGGCCGAGCAGATGCAGGCGCCCGGCCCGGGTATCTGGTTGGATTGCATGCATTTTGATCCGCCGTTCTTTGCCCATCTGGACCGGCTTGATCCCGGTCAGGGCTGGGCCGAAGCCGCCGTTGCCGAGATCCTTGGCTACCGAGATCTGCTGCTGGACGCCGAAACCGGCCTTTACAATCACTTCTGGCTGGAGAAGGTCCGCCGATCCTACACCAAGGGCTGGGGGCGCGGCCAAGGCTGGGCCCTGCTGGGGCTGATTGACGTGGCCGAATATCTGCCAGGCGATCTGCCGGGGGCAGAAGCCATCCGCGCCGAAGCCTTGCGGCTGGCCCGCCGGATGCTGGACTACCAACTGGCGGACGGGAACTGGTATTGCATGGTGCATGAAGCGGAGTCCGGCCCCGAAAGTTCGACCGCCGCCTTCATGGCGACGGCTTTCTTCCGTGGCATGGCCCAGGGTATTCTGCCCAAGGCGGAATTCGCGGAACCGGCAGAACGCGCCTATCGCGCCATGGAGGCCAATCTTGATCAGGACGGCAACCTGATGGGGGTCTCGGCCGCCGTGATGTCCGCCTTGGTGCAGCAGCATTACTGGCATGTGCCGCTGAACCGGATCGTGCCTTGGGGGCAGGGACCGGTTCTGACCGCCGCCGCGGCGCGACGTGTCTGGATGGAGTGAGGGAGCTGCGAGGCGCCCCTATTCATAAGAT
>CAIXBE010000445.1 GCA_903917595.1 uncultured Rhodobacterales bacterium | reverse complement strand
GCAATGGAAGACGCCGGAACGCGCTGCCAGTAACGCTTGATGGACAAGCGGCCGGATGGACCGCCTGTCCATTCGTTCAGGCAGCCTTGGTGGTGTATGCCTTCACAAAAACCACGGCTGCCAGCACAGCCAGAATCAGCCCGGAAATGGCCCCGATACCGCCGGCTCCTGCCAGGGACATCAGCACAGCGTCATGCAGGTTGAAAAACAGCACGGCGAAGCTTCCGAACAGCATGGCCATGCGGCCGCCCAGTGCTGCCCCGGCCAGAGCAATCAGCGCCAGGCCAAATTGCCGCCCCAGAAATGCACCCGCTACGCTGCCCAGTTCCGCCACCTCGCCCGTAAGCGCGGCAAGGTCCGGGTTCATGGTCGGGTTTGGGTAGGCGGAAAGCGTGAAGCCCAGAACCACCAGTGTCAGCAGGCCCAGCAGGCCCCGCGCCCATAGCGCTACTTTAAGATCACTCATTTCTTGTCCCCTGTCTGACTGTAGGCCAAAGGGGTATCCCACTGTTGAATAGATGATAATCTGGCGTTATGCGAAGTCACTCTTCTGAAAGATTGCATAATGTTGGACCGATTACGCCGTCTGGCGATCTTTGCGACAGTGGTCGAGGTTGGTTCCTTCACCAAAGCGGCCAAGCGACTGGGGCTGTCACCCTCGGTCCTGTCCCAGGCTGTTTCGACGCTTGAGGCGGATTCGGGGTATGCCCTGCTTTACCGCAGTACGCGTCGTTTGAACCTGACCGACCAAGGCGCGCGGGTGCTGGAGCGAGCCCTTCCGATCCTGCGGGCTGCGGAAGCAGCCACCGAGCTGTTTGCCGAGGCCGACAGCCCTTCCGGTCTGCTGCGGTTGACCTGCCCGGCGGTTCTGCAGGATGGCCCATTCGTCGATGACCTTGCCGCCTTTGCCCGTGCCAACCCCCGGGTGCAGTTGCAAATCGAGTTTTCAGACAATCGCCGCCACCTTCTGCGGGACGGGTTTGACCTGGCCCTTCGGATCGGGCCAAGCGACGATTCCGCACTGAAATCACGGCGGATCATTGGGGGCAGTCAGGTGCTGGTAGGCGCCCCGCATATCGGTCACCCGGTCACGCCCGAAGAACTGGCCGCAACAGCGATGATCAATCTTGGAGAACCGAACCGGCTTTTGCCACTGACCCGCAAATCGGACGGGGCGATCGTTGCCATAGCAATTTCGGGGCAGATCATCGTGGACACCGGACACGCCGCTTTGAAGCTGGCGCGGATTGGGGCGGGTGTCGCGGCCTTGCCAAGATTCCTGGCGCAGCCGCACCTCGACTCGGGCACACTGGTCGAGGTTTTGCCGGACTGGCTGCTGCCCGTCTTTGATATTCACGCTGTCTGGCCGGCCAATGCCGGTGAGCGGTCCCTGACCCGTTTGTTCCTGACCTTTCTGACCCGCCGCCTGATTGACGAACCTCCGCTTCGGCGGGGGGACTAGTGGCTTTTGCAATCCACTTGCGAATCCTGTATTTGCTCTGACTTGCCTAACTGGACACCCGCAGATGACGCCCACCGCCACTCCCATCACGCAAGACGTGCTGACGATTCCCCGCAAACTGCCCGAGGGCGGCAAGACCAATATCGTTGGCCTGACCCGCGATGCGCTGCGGCTTGCGCTGATCGCTGCGGGCACGCCGGAAAAGCAGGCCAAGATGCGGCTGGGTCAGGTCTGGCAATGGGTCTATCACTGGGGCGTTCGCGATTTCGCGCAGATGACCAACCTGGCCAAGGATTACCGGGCGCTCTTGGCCGAGAATTTCGTGATCGAAATTCCGCAGGTCGTCACCCGCCAGATTTCCGAAGATGGCACCCGCAAATATCTGGTCCGCATCGCGGGCGGGCATGAGGTCGAGGTGGTCTATATCCCCGAGACCGACCGGGGGACCTTGTGCATTTCGTCTCAGGTCGGCTGCACGCTGACCTGTTCCTTCTGCCACACCGGCACGCAGAAACTGGTCCGCAACCTTACGGCGGCGGAAATTGTCGGTCAGGTCATGCTGGCCCGCGACGATCTGGACGAATGGCCGGTGCAGGGCGCCCCGAAAGAGGAAATCCGCCTGATTTCCAACATCGTGCTGATGGGCATGGGTGAGCCTTTGTATAACTTCGACAACGTCCGCGACGGGATGAAGATCGTGATGGACGGCGAAGGCATCGCCCTTGGTCGCCGTCGGATCACGCTGTCGACCAGCGGCGTTGTCCCCGAAATCGCCCGTACTGCGACTGAAATCGGCTGCCTGCTGGCGGTGTCCTTCCACGCCACCACCGATGAGGTCCGCGACCAACTGGTCCCGATCAACAAGCGCTGGAACATCGCGACGCTGCTGGAGGCGCTGAGGGCCTATCCGGGCCTGTCGAACTCGGAACGGATCACCTTTGAATATGTCATGCTCGACGGGGTGAACGACACCAAGGAAGACGCGCACCGGCTGGTGGGTCTGCTGGAAGGCATCCCGGCCAAGGTGAACCTGATCCCGTTCAACGAATGGCCAGGCGCGCCGTACAAGCGGTCATCCGGCAACCGCATCCATGCCTTTGCCGATATCCTTTACCATGCCGGCTATGCCACCCCGATCCGCACCCCGCGCGGCGAGGATATCATGGCGGCCTGCGGGCAGTTGAAATCGGCGACTGAACGGGCGCGGAAATCGAAGGCTGAAATCGCAGCGGAAGCAGGGCTTTAGATCGGCGATTGCAGAGATGGACGTTGTTTTGATCGTAGGCGAAGACAACTCAGGCAAGTCCACTCTTGTCAGATGCTTGACCGGGCAGGGTCGCGGCAATCACAAACATCCAGCCCCGCTTAATATAGCCAAACTAAACTGGGGACCCCAAAATGTCACGCTCAAGACTTTCTGCTTGATATCTTCGTTGAACGAGGGGGTGCTTTACACAATCCCACGCACGCAGGGCGGCAAGTCTGGATCACTTCGGAAAGAAAATACGATAGCGCCCGGGGATCTTGAGGTTATCCTTGATCGCTACGTTGGAATTGGATGCACCCGTGCAATCCTTTGTATTTCAGCAACTGTCTCTGCGCCTGGCTGGGAGATGGATGACTACCTCAGACTGATTGTGAATGGGTTCATTGGGCAACATCAAATCGCCTCGCTGATACAGTTGGGCGCGGCAATCCCCGGTCCGCCTGCTGTCCCATCCTTTGTCTTGCCGAAGGCTAGTCACCCGCGCAACGATATCGCAGCAACTGCTCGGTTGAATATTGGCCTGCAGTAGATCTGTGCGTGCAGGGCAGACTACCGGCTAATAGGATGATATCCCTTTCGGATGCCTGACCTTATCCCCAACCCCCGCGCCCGCCGCCTGTTTCTGGGCCGTCATGCCCTGTCCGAGGCGCCCACTGGACCTGCCACCGGCCAACATCTGCACGATCTGATCGAACGGATCGGTTTCGTGCAGGTCGACAGCATCAACACCGTCGCCCGCGCGCACGACATGATCCTGTGGTCGCGGCGGCAAGCTTATCGCCCCCCGGCATTGAAACAGATGCTGGAGCGGGATCGCAGCCTTTGGGAGCATTGGACGCATGACGCCTCCATCCTGCCGACGCGGTTGCACGGGGTCTGGCAGCACCGTTTTGCCCGCGATGAAAAGCGGCTGCATGCGAACTGGAAGAACTGGTTCCGCGACGGGTATGAGGCGCAGTTTGACAGCATTCTCAAACGGATAGCCAGGGATGGGCCGGTGGGGACGGCGGATGTGGGTGAAGGAGAGGTGCGCGGCAAGGGTGGTTGGTGGGACTGGCACCCGTCCAAGACCGCGCTGGAATGGCTGTGGCGGACGGGGCGGCTGGCGATCACCCGACGGGATGGGTTCTCCAAGATATATGACCTGACGGAACGGGTGATCCCTGACCATCACCGCACCCCGGTGCCCGCTGAGGAGGTTACCGACTGGGCTTGCCGGACCGCACTGGATCACCTTGGCTTTGGGACCAGCGGCGAGATTGCCGCCTACTGGAATGCCATCGCGCCCGAGGCCGCAAAGGACTGGTGCCGCGTCGCGCTGGCAAGGGGCGAGATTGTCGAAGTCGAAGTTGAAGGCGCGCAAGGCCAGCGCCGCAAATCGTACGCCTACCCTGCAACCTTGACCGAAGACCCGCCCGAACCTTCCGCCCGCCTGCGTATCCTGTCGCCGTTCGACCCCGCCCTGCGCGACCGCAAACGGGCTGAATTCCTGTTCGGGTTCCACTACCGGATCGAGGTTTTCGTGCCCGAGCCAAAGCGGATTTTCGGCTACTACGTCTTCCCGGTGCTGGAGGGGGACCGCCTGATCGGCCGCATCGACGCCAAGGCCTTCCGCGACGCGGGCAGCCTGCGGGTCAAGGGGTTCTGGCCCGAGGCCGGGGTCAAGCTGACCAAGGGTCGGTTGGCAAAGCTTGAGGCGGAACTGGACCGGTTGGCGGCGTTTGCGGGGTGTGGACGGGTGGAATTTCTGGATGGGTGGGAGAGGGAGGCAGTGGTTCCGGCAGCCTAATGAGATCGCAAAGGCATTCCGGACGGCAAGGAGAGTCGGGGCACGCCCCGACCTACGCCACACCCCAGCCGTCGATCACGGCAACAGCCTCTTCCGCCGTCTCGACCATGGCGAACAGGGACAGGTCTTCGGGGGCAATGACGCCAGCCTCTGAAAGGTGGTTCCAGTTGATCACCTTTTCCCACCACTCCCGCCCGAACAGAAGGAAGGGGATCGGTTTCATCCGGCCGGTCTGGATCAGGGTCAGGCTTTCGAACATCTCGTCCAGGGTGCCAAAGCCGCCGGGGAAGACGCAGACCGCTTTTGCCCGCATCAGGAAGTGCATCTTGCGGATGGCGAAGTAGTGAAAGTTGAACGACAGGTCCGGCGTGACATATGGGTTCGGGGCCTGTTCATGTGGCAGGACGATGTTCAGGCCGATCGACTGGCCCCCGGCGTCGTCCGCGCCGCGGTTTCCGGCCTCCATCACGCCGGGGCCGCCGCCGGTACAGATCACGCCTTCGCGGCCATAGGTGGCCAGGCTGCGCTCGGTCATGATGCGGGAAAAACGGCGGGCTTCGTCATAGTAGTGCGACAGGTCGGCCAAGGTCTTGGTCTTCGCGGTATCACGGTGTTCGGGGGCCGGAATGCGCGCGCCGCCGAACAGGACGATGGTGGATTCGATACCACGTTCGTCCATGATCAGTTGCGGCTTGAGGAGTTCCAATTGCAGGCGGACCGGGCGCAGCTCGTCCCGGGTCATGAAATCGCGGTCGGCAAAGGCAAGCCGGTAGGCAGGCGCGCGGGTCTGCGGGGTGTCGGGAATGCGCTTGGCGGCGGCGATATCCTCGACAGAATCGCGGAACGGGTGGCTGCGGGGTTCGTCTTTCATCAAGTCACTCGTGATTGCGTGGGCTTTGCATCAGCCTTATAGGGTCGGCTGCCCGTGACCAACCGAAAAGGGAATACCCCCATGTCCAACGCCGCCCTTGAAGCCGCCATCGAGTCTGCCTGGGAGGATCGCGAGACGATTTCTCCGGCCACGAAAGGCGAGGCCCGGGATGCCATCGAGGCGACGCTGACCGCGCTGGACAGTGGCAGCCTGCGGGTGGCGGAAAAGCGTGGCGCGGATTGGCATGTGAACCAGTGGGCGAAAAAGGCCGTCCTTCTGTCGTTCCGCCTGACCGACATGCACGAGATTTCCGGGTCGAACGGCGGGTCGAGCTGGTGGGACAAGGTGCCGTCCAAGTGGCAGGGCTGGACCGCCGAAGACTGGCGCGCGGCCGGGTTCCGCGCGGTTCCGGGGTCCATCGTGCGGCGGTCGGCGTTCATCGGGAAGAACGTGGTGCTGATGCCGTCCTTCGTGAACATCGGCGCCTATGTCGATGAAGGCGCGATGGTCGACGGCTGGGCCACGGTCGGATCCTGCGCCCAGATCGGCAAGAATGTGCATCTGTCGGGCGGTGTCGGCATTGGTGGCGTGCTGGAGCCGATGCAGGCCGGCCCCACGATCATCGAGGACAACTGTTTCATCGGTGCGCGGAGCGAAGTGGTCGAGGGCTGCATCATCCGCGAGGGGTCGGTCCTTGGCATGGGCGTCTTCATCGGCAAGTCGACCAAGATCGTCGACCGCGAAACCGGCGCGGTGATGTATGGCGAGGTCCCTTCGGGGTCGGTGGTCGTGGCGGGCTCGATGCCGTCCAAGGGCGGGATCAACCTTTATTGCGCGGTGATCGTGAAGAAGGTCGATGCGCAAACGCGGTCGAAGACCAGCATCAACGAGTTGTTGAGGGACTGAGCATGCGACACACAACCCTTGTAACGTTTCTTTTGACCGCGACCCCAGTGTTCGCTGGCCCCTATGACGGGCTCTACTACCCAGACGGGATCGGTGGCGCCCAGGGCTGGGATTGCGTCTCGGTCGGGTCGGATGGCGGGGCATTTGCCATTCAGGACGACATCCTGCACGGGGTGGAAAGCCAGTGTCGGCTGACCAACCCGGTCGCGGTCAACGGCATGGATGCCACGCTTTATGACGCCGAGTGCATGAGCGAAGGTGAGGAATCCAGCCGTCGCCTGATGGTCCTGCGCCTGCGCGATGGCGTCGCCCTGATCGGGGACGGGTATGTATTTCCGCTGAAAAGCTGCCCCTGAGGATTGGTCATGGCCGCTGCGGCTCTCTGACACGGGCGGATGACTTGTTTGGTGAGGGCGGGCTGATTAGCTCAGTCCTGTTCCAGCTCTGCAAGGATACACATGATGTCTGCTTCGCTTTCCCGTCGTGGTTTTCTGGCTGCTTCGGCAGCAACTGGTGCGCTTGCGGTTTTGCCTGCGGTGGCGCGGGCGGCCGTGCCGCTGGGCCTCACGGCGATCTCGCGCGTGCTGGATATCGACGGGCGCGCGGCGAAAGTCTACGGCATCGCCAATTCCACGGGGGGGCTGGGGTTGACCCTGAACCCCGGTGAGCCGTTCCGGCTGTCGCTGACCAATGGCCTTGATGTCGAGACGATCCTGCACTGGCATGGCCAGATCCCGCCGAATGTGCAGGATGGCGTGCCGGGCCTGCCGATGCCCGCATTGATCCCCGGTGAAATGCGGGACTATGATTTCACCACGCGCCCCGGCACGCATTGGATGCACAGCCATATCCCGGTGCAGGAGATGCAGCTTCTGGCAGCGCCTCTGATCGTGCGCCGACCTGAAGAAGTGTCGGAGGACCGGCAGGAAGTGGTGATGTTCCTGCATGATTTCTCGTTTACTCCGCCCGAGGAAATTCTGGCAGCTCTGACCGGTGGCATGGGCGGAATGGACCACGCCATGCACGGGATGACGGGGTCCGAAGGTGGCATGGACATGAGCGGCATGGGCATGGGCGGGATGGGGATGGACATGAACGACATCGCCTTTGATGCCTATCTCGCCAATGACCGGACGTTGAATGACCCTGACGTGGTTTCAGTTGAGGCTGGGGGCCGGGTGCGGCTGCGGGTGATCAATGCCGCCGCAGCCACCGTGTTCTGGATCGACACGGGCACGGTCGATGCCCGGTTGGTGGCGGTAGATGGCGAGCCGGTCCAGCCCCTGGTGGGTCGGCGCTTTGGTCTGGCCATGGCGCAGCGGATCGACCTTCTGCTTGACCTGCCTGCGGGAGAAGGTGCGTTTCCGGTGCTTGCCCTGCGCGAAGGCGCGCAGGAGCGGGCCGGGATCATTCTGGCCACAGCCGGCGCTGCCATTGGGAAGTTGCCGGTTTTGGGGCAGGATGTCGCCCCGGCCTTTGACCTGGCGCTGGAGTCTCAGCTGGTCGCGCTACATCCGCTACTGGTCAGGCCTGCGGATCAGGCGCCGATGGTGATGCTATCAGGCTCGATGATGCCTTACCAATGGGCGATCAGCGGGCCGGTTACGGCCAAGTCGGGCGAGCGTGTGGAGATCATGTTCCACAACATGTCGATGATGGGACACCCGATGCACCTGCACGGCCATGCCTTTCAGGTGGTGAACCTGAACGGACGGGCGCTGGCAGGGGCGGTGCGCGACACGGTCTATGTGCCGCCAATGGCGATGGTGACGGTGGCGGTGGATGCGGGCGAAGCCGCGCGATGGATGCTGCATTGCCATCATATGGCGCATCTGGCCACGGGCATGATGACCGAGTTTCAGGTCAGCGCGTAAGCACGATCCAAGCAACACCGGGGCGGTTGACAGCCCGCTCTTGCACAGGCACCACGGAACGGAAATTCCCAGCGCCGAGGACCCTGCGATGGAAGCCCCGAAAGACAAGCCGAAAAGGCCGCAGCAGGTCTTTACCCTGCTGGTCGAGGTTGGCCGCAAGGTGGGCGACGGCTTGCCCGATAAGGCCACCGGTGCCGGGCTGATGATCTATGCCAGTGGCGTGGATGAGGCCGAAGCGGTGCGCGAGACGGTCGCAATCCTGAAAGAGGCCGACCTTGCACCGCTGGAGGTCACGGGCCTTGGCACGCTGGACGAACGCCTGAAGGCGGGAGACGAAATCGGGGACGAAGAAAAGGCGCTGATGCAGCGCGCATTGGCCGAAAACTCGGTCATTGTTGCCGAAATGACGCCGTTCTTCGAATGAATCGGACTTGAGGCACCCCAAGGTTGCGGGTCTTGATCGGGCGGGATAGTCAGGATCAACACTGGCTATCTTCCGGACTTTAGAATGCCTGCTTTGCCGCTTGACCCTGTCGACCTGACTGCCCGTCTGATCCGCTGCCCGTCGGTCACCCCGGCTGAAGGGGGGGCTATCGCCCTTCTGTTCGATCTTCTGACCGAAGCCGGGTTCACCTGTGCCCGCGCCGACCGCGACGGGATCGCCAATCTTTACGCCCGCTGGGGGCAAAGGGGCGCGAACAAGGCGTTTGGCTTCAACGGCCATACCGATGTGGTGCCAGTCGGCGACGCTGCTGCCTGGACGCATGACCCTTTCGGCGCCGAGGTGAAGGACGGGTTCATGTACGGCCGGGGCGCTTGTGACATGAAATCCGGCGTTGCGGCCTTTGTCGCGGCGGCGGTGGACTTCGTGCAGGGCACGCCCCCCGACGGCGCGGTGATCATCACCATCACCGGCGATGAAGAGGCCGAGGGCAAGGATGGCACCGTCGCGATCCTGGACTGGATGGCATTCAACGGCGAGCGGATGACGCATTGTCTGGTCGGCGAACCGACCTGCCCGCATGAGATGGGCGATATGATGAAGATCGGCCGGCGCGGGTCCTTGACGGCGCAGATCACCGCGACCGGGGTGCAGGGCCATTCGGCCTATCCGCACCGGGCGCGGAACCCGCTGACGGCGCTGGTCAAGCTTTTGGCGCGGATCGACGCGGAACCTTTGGACCGTGGCACGCCGCATTTCGACCCTTCGACGCTGGCAATTACCACGATCGATTGCGGCAATCCGGCATCAAACGTGATCCCGGCGCGGGCGACGGCGGCAGTCAACATCCGTTTCAACGACATGCATTCGGGCGGCACGCTGTCGGCCTGGCTGCGGTCCGAGGCCGAAGCCGTGGCCGAAGCGACGGGGGTCGAGATCGGGCTTAAGATCTCGATCTCGGGAGAAAGTTTTGTGACCCCTCCCGGTGAGTTTTCGGCGCTGATCGCCCGCGCGGTCGAGGCCGAGACCGGGCGCAAGCCTGTTGCTTCTACTTCGGGCGGGACATCGGACGCGCGGTTCGTCAAGGATCATTGCCCGGTGGTCGAATTCGGGCTGGTCGGCAAGACCATGCATCAGGTCAATGAGCGGGTGGAAATCGCGCATATCCATCAGCTTAAGACGGTCTATTCCCGCATCCTGCGCGACTATTTCGCGTGACCGCAGCGCCGTCCTATCGCATCGAGGTCAGCCGCGACATCGCCACCTGCCGTGCGCTGCGCCGTGAGGTGTTCATCGAGGAACAGGGTGTCAGCGAGGCCGATGAGGTTGACGGGCTGGACGACTCCGCCATTCACCTGCTGGCCTTTGACGGGCAGGGCCCGGTCGGCACCGCGCGGCTGCTGGTCAAGGGCAAGGTCGGCAAGATCGGCCGCGTCTGCGTTCGCGCCTCGGCACGTGGCACCGGCCTTGGGGCCGCGCTGATCCGCGCCGCTCTGGACGAATTGCGCCGTCAGCCGGGGGTGGCCGAGGCGATGCTTGGGTCGCAATCCCACGCGACCGGATTTTACGAGAAACTTGGGTTTGTCGTCGAAGGCGAGGAATTCCATGACGCGGGCATCCCGCATCGCGACATGCGCCGGGCTATTTGAGCCACAGTTGTGAAATCGAGCGCGTGCCGCGCGAAGTCTTTTTTCTCGCCTCTGCGCGCAGGCGCGCAACCGGCTTGGGCGAAGATGAGTATTTGGGAAAAGAGCAAAGCCTTGGTCGGGTAGTCTTTGGCCTTGGGTCATGCTAGGTCCTTGGGGATGAAAACCTTGCCCTCGCCCCTGCCCTCCAAAGACGCGATCCGCCAATGGATCACTGAAAACCCCGGCCTTTCGGCCAAGCGTGACATTGCCAAGGCCTTTGGCATCAAGGGTGACGCACGTATCGAGCTGAAAGCCATGCTGCGCGCGCTGGAGCGGGAGGGCGTGGTCGAAAAGACCTCGCGCCGGTTCCATGAGGCGGGGACCTTGCCGCCGGTGGCGGTGTTGCAGGTGCTGCCGCCGGATGCAGCGGGGGATTTGTATGCCCGGCCACTGGAGGAAGGGATCGTGGACGCGCCGCGCATCCTGATCATTCCGCAAAAGGGCGATCCGGCCTTGGGGGCCGGCGACCGCATTCTGGCGCGATTGGCGAAGGTCGATCTGGACGATTACGTGTATGAGGCGCGGTTGATCCGGGCCTTGGGGTCGAACCCGGCGAAGGTGCTGGGGGTGTTTCGGTCCGGGTCGGAAGGCGGGCGGATTGTTCCGGTCGGCAAGGGCGATGACAAGGAATGGCGGGTGTCGTCGGACCTGACGATGGGGGCCAAGGATGGCGAGTTGGTCGAGGCCGAGGCCGTGGGTGCCCGCCGTCTGGGTCTGCCCGCCGCAAGGGTGGTAGCGCGGCTGGGCGATCCGTCGGGGCCGCGCGCGGCCAGCCTGATCGCGATCCATCAGCATGGCATTCCTGACAGCTTTCCCGACGCCGTGATCGTGGAGGCCGACCGGGCCGAGCCGGTGGGGCTGAAGGGTCGCGAAGACCTGCGCGGGCTGCCACTGGTGACGATTGACCCGGTGGACGCGCGCGACCGCGATGACGCGGTGCTGGCCGAGGTGGACACTGATCCAGGCAATCCCGGCGGGTTCATCTTGTGGGTCGCCATCGCCGATGTGGCGCATTATGTGACGCCGGGGTCGGCCCTGGACCGCGAGGCGCGCAAGCGCGGCAATTCCACCTATTTCCCGGACCGGGTTGTGCCGATGCTGCCCGATATCCTGTCGGGCGATCTGTGTTCCTTGCATGAAGGCGTCGACCGCGCCTGTCTGGCCGTGCGGATGGTGATCGACGCCGATGGCCAAAAGCGCAGCCACCGCTTTCTGCGCGGTCTGATGCGGTCGGTCGCGTCCCTGCATTACGCGCAGGTGCAGGCGGCGGTGGACGGCACCCCCGACGCGGTGACGGCACCATTGCTGGAGCCGGTGCTGCAGCCGCTTTATGCCGCCTACGCAGCTTTGGTCCGCGCCCGCTCGCTGCGCCAGCCGCTGGATCTGGACCTGCCGGAGCGCAAGATCGTGCTGGATGACGCGGGCAAGGTTGCCTCCGTTGCGTTCAAGGACCGGCTTGAGGCGCACAAGCTGATCGAAGAATGCATGATCCTTGCCAATGTGGCAGCGGCTGAGGAACTGATCCGGCTGAAGCGGCCCTTGCTGTTCCGGGTGCATGAGGAACCCTCGCCTTTGAAGCTGGACAGCCTGCGCGAAGTGGCTGAGGGCGCGGGCCTGACGCTGGCCAAGGGGCAGGTCCTGAAGACGCAGCATCTGAACCGGCTCTTGTCACAGGCGCAGGGGACGGAGTTTGACGAGCTGATCAACATCTCGACCCTGCGGTCGATGACGCAGGCCTATTACCACCCGGAGAATTTCGGGCATTTCGGGCTGGCCTTGCGGAACTATGCGCATTTCACCAGTCCGATCCGGCGCTATTCCGACCTGATCGTGCATCGCGCGCTGATTGCCGGGCATGGCTGGGGCAAGGATGGGCTTAGCCCTTGGGATATCGAGAACCTGGAGGAAACGGGCAAGCTGATCTCGGACGCCGAACGGCGCAGCATGGCGGCGGAGCGCGACACCAACGACCGCTATCTTGCCGCCTATCTGGCTGACCGGGTCGGGGCGGAATTTGCCGGGCGGATTTCCGGGGTGCAGCGCTTTGGCCTGTTCATCCGGCTGGACGAGACCGGCGCGGACGGATTGATTCCGATCCGGTCGCTGGGGCGCGAGTTCTTTCACTATGACGAGGGCAGCCAGACCTTGCGGGGGTCCGAGACCGGGGTGACGCTGGGGCTGGGGCAGAAGGTGACGGTGCGGCTGGCCGAGGCGGTGCCGGTGACCGGGGGGCTGATCCTGGAGCTGCTGGCAGTCGAGGGCGCGGCGATGAAGGTTGCCGGGCGGAAGCCGGGAAAATACCAGCCGCGCAAGCCGGCTCAGGCAGCGGCGAAACGGCGGCTGGTGCGCAAGCCGAGATAAGCTGTCCGGTCGGCCCTGCACTTTTCGGTTGCGCAGATGAGTATTTTTTCCAAGAGGAAGCACAATTTGAAACGAATTGTTTGGATCATTGGGATGCTGGTTGTCTGGGCGGGGCTGGTGCAGGCCCAGACGATCCTGCCTGATCCGGTTGGGGGAGAGATGGCTGAGATGGGCACGCAAGAGGGGCTGGAAGCCTGGGTCGCAGCGTTCCGCCCGCGCGCTTTGGCGGCAGGCATTCCGGCGGCGACGTTTGATGCGGCGCTGCGGGGGGTCGCGTTCAACGCATCGGTGGTGGAACGGGATCGCAACCAGAACGAATTCACAAAGACGGTCTGGGACTATCTGGATACCGCCGTCTCCGCGGACCGGGTCGCTTTGGGGATAAAGGCGGTGGACCGCAACCGTGATCTTCTGGAGCGGATCGAGGCGGAATACGGGGTCGAAAAAGAAGTGGTCGCGGCGGTCTGGGGGCTGGAAAGCGCTTATGGCACCTACCGAGGCGATCTGCCGGTGCTGGGGTCGCTGGCAACCTTGGCCTATGAGGGGCGGCGCGGGGCGTTCTTCGAGGCCGAACTGATCGCGGCCTTGCGGATTGTGGCTGGCGGGCATGTTGAAAGCTTTGCCGGGTCCTGGGCCGGGGCCAGCGGGCATACCCAGTTCATGCCCTCCAGCTGGGAAGATTTCGCGGTCGATTTCGACGGCGACGGCAAGCGCAACCTGTGGGGCGAGGACCCTGCCGATGCGCTGGCCTCGACCGCGAATTATCTGCGGCACTGGGGCTGGACCAAAGGCCAGCCCTGGGGGCTGGAGGTCAGGTTACCCAAGGGTTTCGACTATGACCAGACCACCGAACGGGTGGTGAAGCCCGTGGCCGACTGGGTGGCGCTGGGGGTCGCTCCGGTTGCGGGGGGCGTGCTGCCGGATCATGGGCCGGGGTCGATCCTGCTGCCTGGAGGTGCGCGCGGGGCGGCCTTCCTGATCTTTCCGAACTTTCAGGTGATCGAGAAGTATAACACCGCCGACGCCTATATCATCGGCATCGGCCATCTGGCGGACCGCATCAAGGGCGGCCCACCGATTGCCGCAACTTGGCCGCGCGAGCTGCGCGCGCTGACGCTTGAGGAGCGGCGGGAGTTGCAGGAGCGGCTGGTTCAGGCGGGCTTTGATCCCGGCGGGGTTGATGGCCGGATGGGGCCGAAAACCGTGGCTGCCGTGAAGGCCTTCCAGAAGGCCAAGGGGTTGGTGCCGGATGGGTATCCGAGCCTTGAGGTCCTGACCCTCCTGCGCTGAGGTCTGCGCCCTCGGGGTGTCCACGGTGGGCAGCGGGGGTGAGGCATGGAAAATCAAGCGGTTGGGTGTGGGCGTTAGGGGTTTGTTAGGGCTTTGGTTTGCGCCGATAGTGGTGGGTTGGCACCCACCCTACGGCACGCT
>CAIXBE010000444.1 GCA_903917595.1 uncultured Rhodobacterales bacterium | reverse complement strand
CCCCATCCCCTCCCCACGAGGGGGAGGGGAGGTGCTTCGGGGCCAGCGTCGGGTCAAGGAGGTCCGAGCGACGGACCGCCTTCAGACCGCGCGCCGCAAGCATCGCCGCGACTTCGTCGAAGCGTTCGGGCTTGCGCGGGACGTAGACCACAAACGGGCGGGAAGGATGCCTTAGCGCCACGGTTATGGCGTCAAGGTATAGGTCATCCTCGCCCTCTACCACCGAGGCGAAGGTGATGACCGGGCGGTCACCCGCCAGTGCGGGCCGAAGTGCCTTGGCGGCGGACACCAGATGCGTCGGGATCGGCTGGTCGAAGCGCAGCTCGCCCGTCACGGTGATGTTGTCGACGCCCACCGACGCAAAGCGCGCGGCCTGCAGGTCGGATTTCACAAAGGCACCCGCAAAGCCGCGCATCAAGTCGTGGCGAAGGGTCATCCTTTCGTCGCGCACCATTGATTTCGTGGGATATTGCGCGTTGCACATGTAAAGCGGCACGCCCGCCGCCTTGGCCGCAAAGATCATCCGGGGCCAGATCTCGATCTCCAGCACCAGCCCGATCCGGGGCCGGAAAGCGCGGAAGAACCCGGCATAGGCCCATGACGTCTCGAACGGAACCCAGACGGCGGCCAGCCGGCCCGCCGCGATTTCGAGGGCAAAGACGCTTTTCGCCTCACGTCGGCCGGCGGGGGTGAAATGGGTGGTGACCACGGTCTGGCCCTGGTCAAGCAAGGCCCGGATCAACGGCACGCCTGACCGCATTTCGCCAAGACTGACCGCATGGACCCAGACGGAACCGGGCAAAGGCCGGGGGTAGCGCCCGAAGCGTTCGCCAAGATGGCGGGCATAGAGCGGGTCCTTGCGGCCCCGCCGCCACAGGTAGACCAGCAGGACGGGCAGCCCAAGGTGCCACACAAGCGACCAGAGGCGCAGGAACAGCCAAAGCCTCATGCTAGCCCCCCCAGCGCCAGCAATTCGGCGGCAAGCGGGGCAAGACTGCCCTTTGCCGCGCACGACAAGTTTTGCGCCTTGGCCGCCACCGGCGCGAGGTCGGAAAGGAATGCTGCGGCCAAAGTGTCGGCATTTACCAACCGAGCCGCACCGGCCGCATCCAGCGTGGCATAGTCGGCAGCAAAGTTCGCGACCCTTGGCCCGTGCAGGATAGCCGACCCCAAAGCGGCAGGCTCCCACGGGTTGTGGCCTTCGGTGGGGCCGAAGGTGCCGCCGATCAACGAGACCGGACACAGCCGATACCACAGGCCCATTTCACCCAGCGTATCGACGATCCAGACATCAGCGCCACCGGGCCCCTGCCCTGCGCTGCGCCGGGCGGTTGTCAGGCCCAGACTTTCGGCCTTTTCGGCAATCTCGGCCCCGCGCAACTGGCCGCGAGGTGCTATCAGCAACAGCGCCTGGCGCGGATCACCGGCAATCTGGCGCAAGGCCTGCAGGGCGACCGCCTCATCCTCGGCATGCGACGAGGCCAAGAGCAGCGGCAATCGCCCCGCCAGCGCCGCGCGGACCTGCTCCAGCGCTACGGGATCGGCGGTCAGCGGTGGGGCTGCGGCCTTGAACGCGCCCGTCAACCGCACGCCCGTCGCCCCAAGGGCTGCCATGTGCGCGGCACTTTCAGGATCCTGCGCCACGATCAACCCAAAGCGTGCGAAAAGATCGACATATAGTCCGCGCCAGCGCTGCCGCCTTTTCAAGGCGTCAGTGTTCATCCGCGCGTTCACCAGTGCCAGGGGAATGCCGCGCCGGGCGGTCGCGATGACCGCCCCCGGCCACAGGTCCTGTTCCGACCAGACCGACAGATCGGGCCGCCAATGGTCCAGAAAGCGGGCGAGATAGCCGGGCGCATCCAAGGGCAGGAACTGGTGGCGACACCGATCCGGCAGCGCCGCGCCAAAGACCCGTGCCGACCCGCGTGAGCTGGAGGTCACAAGAAACTCCACGTCTGGCGCCAAATCCGCAAGGGCGGCAATCAGCCCGCGCAGCGCCATCACCTCGCCCAGACCGACCGCATGCAGCCAGATCAGCCGGCCCTCGGGACGCGGCAATCCCGGCACGCCCAGCTTTTCGCGCCAGCGGTCGGGGTCTTCCTTGCCCCGCGCCAACCTGCGCCAAAGCACGGGCAGCGCAAGCAAGGGAATTGCCCTTGTGGCCAGAAGGCAAACCCGCGTCAGAAGCCCGATGGGGTCACTCTGCGTCACGGAAGGCCTTTTGCAGGCTGAGGTTCCAAAAGTCAGCCCGTCCCAGCACCTCAGCAAAGCGCCCGGCTGCCGAGCCTTGGCCAAAGCCGTGATGCGTGTCCGCCGGTCGGCCCCAATGCCGGGTCAGAAAAACCGCGATTGCAGCGGCGTCGTCCGCCTGACAGGTCACGACCGAGGGCGCTTCGGCGCGGTTGGTCTGGCGGGTGCCGATGTCCAGCGAGGCCACGCCCAGAAACGGCGCCTCACGCACCCCGGCGCTGGAATTGCCGACCATGCAGGCGGCATTCTTCATCAATTCGGAAAAATGCGCGAACCGCATCGACGGCAGAACCCGGAAGCGGGCGGCGGGCAGCCGGTCCAGCACCGCGAAAATCTCGGCCGAGCCGGGGTCGTTGTTCGGCGCGATGACCACAAAATTCCGTCCACTGGCCTCCAGCGCGCCAAACAGCCCCGCGGCCTGCGTGCGGATCGTGTCCTGCTCGCTGGTCACCGGATGAAAGACCGCAATCCCGTAATCGGCAAA
Organism: uncultured Rhodobacterales bacterium; assembly: GCA_903917595.1. Classification (GTDB taxonomy): domain Bacteria; phylum Pseudomonadota; class Alphaproteobacteria; order Rhodobacterales; family Rhodobacteraceae; genus Tabrizicola; species Tabrizicola rara. Next base: position 4,890 of record CAIXBE010000444.1, on the reverse strand, counting down.
GGGAATGTCATAGCGGCTGCGCACCTCGTCCAGCGTCACGCCTGAGGGACGCGCGTGAAAATCCAGTTCGGGCGAGCCGATGGCGTGAATGGTGGCGGCCGGTTCGCCCAACGCCATGACCCGCCGCGCCGCGCCATCAGAGGACACGAAATGATGTGTGCAAAGCTTGGTGTTGCAGTGGCGGAAGACCTCGTCAATCGTGCCCGACACCTCACCGCCCTCGACATGGGCCGAGCGGACATAATTCGTCGCCGCCACCAGCGCGCCGGCCAAAGCCTCGATCCGGTCGCCGTGCAGAACGATCAGATCGGGCTTCGCCTGACCGACAAAAGACGAAAATCCGGTCACTGTGCGGGCCAGGATCAGGTCTTGCGGATCGCCCTCGGACTGGTTGACGAATTCTTGGACCGTGACCCCAGGCAGCTGTCGCACCTCGTTGCGGGTCAGGCCATAGCGGTCCATCATGTGCATGCCAGTGACGAAAAATGTCACCCGATGGCCCGCATCGCGCGCGGCTGCGGCAAGCGGCTCTAACTTGCCGAAATCGGCACGGGTGCCGGTAAGGAAAAGAAGATGCTTCTGCGCCACTCTGCGTCACTACATTGATTGTGCAGGAAGTAACGGGAAAGCGTCTCGATATCAACCGGTACGCCGTGCTCCATGATTTTGCTTGCACAGCTTGTCGGCCCGCCTGTATGGCTCACGAAACCCGGAGCTGTAGGCATCATGACGCCTTTCAATGCAATCTGCATCAAATACGGGACGCTTTACGGACCGGAATACGTGAACCGCCTGTTTGCGGGGCTGAAGCGCAACAGTTCCAGTCCGGTGCGGATGTTCTGCATGACTGATGAGGCCACCGGTATTGACGCCGACATCACCTGTCTGCCGTTGCCTTCAGAGCCGTTCAAGGAGCGGATGGAAACCGCCATGCAAGCCGCCCCAAAGCGCGGGCGGCTGCAGAAGATCAGCCTGTTCCGGCCCGGGTTGATTGCCGATCTGATCGGCCCCTTGATGGTCTTCGACCTTGACGTCGTGATCACCGGCCCGGTCGATGATCTGCGCGATCACGCCCCCGGAAAGGTCTGCATGCGCCACGAGTGGTCTGCCGTCAAAGGCGTGCCAACCCTTGGCCATGGGTCGGTCGAACGGTTCGACCCCGCTCTACACGGCTATCTGTATGAATTCATGGCGACAAACCCCGAGGCGGGCGTGGCGCTGGGGGGCGGTTCGGAACAATCCTACACCTCGCTTTGTGCGCAGCAGCATGGCGACTTTGAACCTTACCCGGACGCCTGGATCGTCAGCTTCAAGCTGAACTGCCGCCCGACCCGGCCCCTGAACCTAGTGCTGGAACCGCGCCTGCCCGCCGGGGCAAAGGTGGTCTGCTTTCACGGCAACCCGAAGATGACCGATGCGATGGACGGCTACCGGTCCGATCCCCTGCACAGCACCCGGCCTTGCCGCTGGCTGCGGCAGGCCTGGACAGGTGCGGCATGACCGACCCCCTGGACAATCTTCCAGTCTATCTGATCAACCTGCCCCGCGCGACGGGGCGGCGGGAACGGATGGAGGCGCGGATGGCAAAGCTGGGCCTGCCTTACACGCTTTTTGCCGGCGTCGATGGCCGCGCCGAGGAAGCCCGCCTGCTGGCCAACACCGATGTCCCGGCCTTTGAACGCAACATGGGCCGCAAGGTGCTGATCGGCGGCATCGGCTGCTATCATTCGCATCTCGCGGTGTGGGAAACGTTTCTGGCCAGCGGCAGGCCCGTGGCGCTGGTGCTGGAAGATGACGTGATCTTCCACGACGATTTTCTGGATGCCGTGCGACTGGGGCTGCGGACGCAGGCACATTGGGACTTCCTCAAGCTCAACTGCATCCGCGCCAAGCAGCCGGTTTCACAGGGCCGGGTCGGTCCCTACCGGCTGAACGCCTATCTTGGCCCCGCAACCGGCACCGGGGCCTATCTTATCACGCGTGAGACGGCCGCAAAGCTATTGCCCGCCATGCGCCGGGTGACACGGGCAACCGACCACGAGATCAACCGCTTTTTCGTTCATGACTTCCGCTTGCGCGGTCTGGAACCCTTTCCCAGCCAGCTTGAAGACGGCGAAAGCCTGATCGCCACCGGACCGGGCGGCTATTCGGGCGTGCAAAAATTTCCCTGGTACAAGCGCCTGCCGAACTACCGGCTGCGGCTTGGCAATCATTTCCGCAGGCTCTGGTGGCTGGCCCGGCATGGCGAGTTGTGGTCCCGCTCCCGCGACCTGACACCGCCCGAAGCCTGAGAGGAGCGCCCCTTGCCCATCTATCGCATTGGCTCAACCAAGGTCTTGTTCATCCATATCCCGAAGACGGCGGGAATGGCGCTGGACGCGCATCTCTCGGCGCAAGGCACAGCGATCTTCAGTGAACGCATCACCACCCCGGCAGGCATGTTCGGCCCCCGGCATCAACCCGCCAGCGTTTTAACTCAGATCTTTCTGCCCGAAATGATCGACTATGCCTTCACCGTCGTGCGTCATCCGGTGGCGCGGCTGGTGTCTGAATACCGCTACCAGCGGCGCGGGTCGGGACTGCACTTGTCGCGTTTTCGCTTTCTGGGTTTTGACGCTTGGTTGAACTATTCGCTGGGCCGCATAGCCCGCAATCCGCTGTGGCGCGTCGGACATTTCCGACCACAAAGCGACTATCCCTGTTTTGACAGCGAGGTCTTCAAATATGAAGATGGGCTGGAGGCGGTCATGCAAGGGGTCAGCCGGGCAACCGGTGTCGAGGTTCCCTTTCATACGCCGGAACGCAATGTCTCGACCCATCGCGCCGTCAGGATTTCGCAGGCCAGCCTGGACCGGATCGCGCGGGCCTATGCAGCCGATTTCGACCGCTTTGGCTATACGATCCAGCCGCCACCGCTGCGCGGCGTGACCTTGACCGACTGACCACCCGGCCCGAACAACCCGGCCTCCCTGGCACCCCGCGGGTGATCTGGCAGGGAAAACCGGACCGATGGGCTGCGAAACCTCTGGAGTACCAGGATGACCGCTTCATCGCGCACCACCAAGGCTGACATGGACCAGACGTCCTGGCGACCGGATGGCCGTCTGCTGGTCAGCTATCCCAAGTCGGGACGCACCTGGTTGCGTTTTGCCCTGGACAGCGCCGACATCGACGCCACGCTGACCCATGCCGGGGCATCGACCAACCGACGCGAGATCGGGAAGCCATACCGCCAGATTCCCGCTGGGCTGCGCGATCTGCCGGTCGTCTTTCTGCACCGCAACCCGCTGGATACCGCCGTCTCGATGTTCCATCAGGTGATCGAGCGCGATTTGCGCCCGGGCACGGGGCGCTGGCTGCGGATGTGGTTGCCGCTGACCTTGAAGGGCGCGCTGCCGCCGCGCGACATCGATGCCTTCGTGCTGCATCCCTTGCACGGCATCGAAAAGGTCTGCGCCTACAACCGGCTCTGGCTGGACCATCTGGCCGGACGGTCGGACTGTCTCGTCCTGACCTATGAGGCGATGCGTGCCGACCCTGCGGCAGCCTATCAGCGCCTGCTGGACCATTGGGGTGAAACCTCGGTCACCGGGGCGACCTTGGCCGAAGCGTCCAGCTTCGAGCGGATGAAGGCTGCCGAACACGCGGGCCGAGGCATCTTCGGCAACGAACGGACCGCCCCCGCCGCACCTTCGGCCGTCAAGGTCCGCAAAGGCAAGGTGGCTGGGTATCTGGAAGAGCTGCACCCCGAAACCGTACGGGCTGCTGCGGCAATCGCGCGCCGCTACGGTTTTGAAATCGCAGCCGCCGTCGGGTAGCCAAAGGCAAGCGCATCGGCGTGAAAGGCAGTTCGCACCCTGCGTTCCAAATCAAGAAATGCCACAGGCGTCATGCCCAAAAGCGCGGCAGGGTCCTGTCCCGCACGCGCCAACCACGGCCCTGTGAGCCCGTGACCGGCGCGGTTCCAATGCTGCAAACCAATCGACAGGGGCCGATCATGACGATAAAAGGAACGACCCAGCGTGACGCAACAGGAGATGGCCTTGAAGCTTGTTCGCCGCCCCAAGGGGCCCTTCGGACTTGTCGATCACGTGCACGCTCTGCAGGGGGCGCTGGCGAAGCGGTGGGGGCGTCCGACCAACGCCATGCGCACCGACCTTACCTGCGACGGCAAGCCAGTAATCTTTCTGCACAACCCGAAAACTGGCGGAAAATCCCTGCGCCAGTTCCTGCATGTCAAACGCGATTCCCACGCCTTCGCCAGCGAAAGGCTCTCGTCCCGGCAGTGGCAGGTCAGCTTTTCAATTGTCGCAGTCCGCGAGCCCTTTGAACGCTTCCTGTCGAACTATTACGACCGGGTGCTGAAGCAGAACGACAATGCCCTCGTTCGGCTTTTTGGCCCCGAGTTCAAGCGGATCGACGCCTTTGGCTTTCTTGAGGTGCTGAAGGAAATGCCGGTCTTCGGCGGCCCCCAGGTCCTGTGGACCGACTATCCCTTGGCCGTCAAACCTCGCGCTGATCTTGTTCTGCGCTACGAAAACATCGCAGACTGGAAGGATCAACTGCTCGCCTCGGGCTTGGCCGTTGCCGACCGCAACCTGCCCCATATCAACCGCAGCAAACGCTCCGAGTCGAACCACCTCGAAGCCCTGCGCCTGTCGCAATCAGAGTTCGAACGGCTGGAAGCAGCCGTCAAGGACCACTTCCACAGGGATTACGACGCCTTTGGCTATCCGCTCTGACTCCTCAGCCCAAGTGGGACCATTTTAACTGGGTGTTCCGCGTGACCGCCCGGGTCAGCCGCTTGCCGACCACCTTGTCGAAATCATAGGCGGCAATCTCGCCGCTGCCGGGACGCCGCGCCCAGATGTCCTGCTCGCGGATCACATG
>CAIXBE010000443.1 GCA_903917595.1 uncultured Rhodobacterales bacterium | reverse complement strand
GTGACGCTGACGTTTTTCGTCATGCGCCTTGCCCCCGGCGGGCCATTCTCGCGAAATCGCAAGATCAGCCCGGAAGTGCAGGCCAACATCGAGGCGGCCTTCCATCTGGACGAACCCCTATGGATGCAATTTGGCCGTTTCATATGGGGGGTCGTCCGGTTCGATCTTGGCCCTTCAACCAAACACCGCGACTATTCGGTGAATGACCTGATCGCGAGCGGTCTGCCCTATTCGCTGACCATCGGCTTCTGGGCCATCGTCATCGCCTCGGTCGTCGGTGTGGCGTTGGGGCTTGCCGGGGCGCTGCGCCGGAACTCGGCAACCGACTACCTTGCCGGGACCATCGGCGTCGTGGGTATCGCCATCCCGATCTTTGTCATCGGCCCGTTGTTCCAGGCCTTCTTCTCGCTGCGGCTGGAGTGGCTGCCGGTCGGCGGCATTACCGAGGGCTGGCGGTCGCTCGTGCTGCCGGTGATCGTCCTGGCCCTGCCGAACATCGCCTATATCAGCCGTATCGCCCGCACCTCAATGATCGAGACCTTGCGTGAAAATCATGTCCGCACCGCGCGGGCCAAGGGGATCGGCGCGCGCAGGGTCCTGACGGCCCACGTCCTGACCGGGGCGCTGTTGCCGGTCATCGCATATCTTGGCCCGGCAACTGCGGCGATCATCACCGGATCGGTCCTGATCGAGACGATGTTCGCCGTTCCCGGCATCGGGCGGCATTTTGTCGATGCGGCGCTGAACCGGGACTACCCCTTGGTCATGGGGATCACGCTTCTGTACGGCGGGATCGTGATCCTGTTCAACATCGGCACCGACGTGACCCGCGCGATCCTTGACCCGAGGATCCGCAATGAGCGTTGACCTCACCTTGACAGAGGCCGCCCCGCCAAGGTCGGCCTCGACCCTGCAATTGCAGTTCCGCCGGTTTCGGTCGAACCGGCTGGCGATGCTGTCGGTCGGGCTTCTGGCGCTGATCGTGCTGGCCTGCTTTTTCGGCCCCTACGCCTTTCCCTTTACCGGCGAGGATGCCGATTTCGATTTCATCTCGGCCCCGATGGACCTCTGGTCGCCGCATCCCTTCGGCACCGACGAATACGGGCGCGATCTTCTGGTGCGGGTGCTGGAGGGCGGACAGGTCTCGCTCACGATCGGCTTTCTGGGCGCGTTGGTGGCGGGCGTGATCGGGGTCCTGTACGGCGCGGTTGCGGGATATGCGGGCGGGCGGGCCGATGGGCTGATGATGCGGCTGGTCGAAATCCTGTATGGTTTCCCCTATGTGATCCTGGTGATCCTGCTCAGCCTTCTGTTCGGAGGCGGCAATCTGGCGCTGTTCGCCGCCATCGTCTTTACCCTCTGGCTGACCCCCGCCGTCATCGTCCGGGCGCAGGCGCAAAGTCTGGCACGACGCGAGTTTGTCGAGGCCGCCCGCGCCGGTGGCATGACCGGCTGGCAGATCGTGGTCGAACATATCGTGCCGAACTGCATTTCGGTGGTGATCGTCTACGGCAGCCTTCTGGTGCCCGAGGTGATCCTGTCCGAAAGCTTTCTGTCTTTCCTTGGCATCGGCATCAAGGAGCCGCAGGCCAGCTGGGGCAACCTGATCGCCTCTGGCACGTCCGCGATGGACAGCGACCTGCGGCTGCTGCTTTTGCCAGGGACCCTGCTGGCGCTGGTGCTTTTGTGCCTCAACTTCATCGCCGATGGGCTTAGGGACGCGTTTGACCCCAATGACCGCTGAACCGCTACTTTCCCTGCAAGACCTGACCGTCCGCTTCCGTCTGCCGCAAGGCGAAACGGTCGCGGTCGACGGCGTGTCGCTGGACCTTGCACCGGGCGAGGTCCTGGGCATCGTCGGCGAAAGCGGTTCGGGCAAAAGCCAGATCCTGTTCGCGTTGATGGGGCTTTTGGCCAGCAACGGCCGCGCCGGGGGGCGGGCGCTGTTTCAGGGGCAGGATCTGTTATCCTTGTCCGAGCCAGAGTTGGACCGCGTGCGCGGGCAGCAGATTTCGATGATCTTTCAGGACCCGATGACCTCGCTTAACCCATATATGCGGGTTGTGGACCAGTTGGCCGAAGGGTTGATCGTCCACAAAGGCCTGTCGAAGGCGGATGCGCGTGCCGAGGGCGTCCGGATGCTGGACCGGGTGCAGATCCCCGATGCCGCACGGCGGGCGCGGCTTTATCCGCATGAGTTTTCCGGCGGCATGCGCCAGCGGGTGATGATCGCGATGGCGCTGCTGGCGCGGCCAAAGCTGCTGTTGGCGGACGAGCCGACCACGGCGCTGGACGTGACCATTCAGGCGCAAGTCCTTGACCTGATGGCCGAACTGGGGCGCGAGACCGGCACCTCAATCATCCTGGTCACCCATGACCTTGGCGTGGTGGCGCGGTTGTGTGACCGAGTGGCCGTGCTTTACGGTGGCCGGGTGATGGAGGAGGCCTTCGCCGAACCGCTGTTCGACACCCCCTCCCACCCCTATACCCGTGGCCTGCTGGCCGCGATGCCAAGGCTGGAGGCCCCCTTGACCCCGCGTCTTGGCACCATCCCCGGCACCCCGCGTTCAGGGGGTGGCGATTTGCCAGGCTGTCCCTTTGCCGCGCGCTGCACCGAGCGGTTGGACCATTGCACCACCACGCGCCCAGCCCTATTGGCAACCGGCCCTGACCGCCGGTCGGCCTGCCATCTGACGGGGGCCGCATTATGACTCTGCTGGAAGCCCGCAACCTTGGTGTCGGCTACAAGATCCCTGGGCCGGGACTTTTTTCCGCGTCGCGCATGCTGCCCATCGTCCATGACCTGTCCTTGTCGCTGGAGGCCGGCCGCACGCTTGGCGTCGTGGGGGAATCCGGCTGCGGCAAATCCACCCTTGGCCGCGCGCTGTTGCGGCTGATCCCGCCCTCGGCCGGTCAGGTCCTGTGGCAGGGTGAAGACATGACCCTGATCCCCGACCTCCGCCGTCGTCGGGCCGAGATGCAGATCATCTTTCAGGACCCGGTCGCGGCGCTTGATCCAAGGATGACACTGGCCCGCATCGTCAGCCGCCCCTTGTCCACCTTCGAGCCGAACCTGTCGCGCGTTCAGGTCCGCGCGCGCGCGGTGGACGCTTTGCAACAGGTCGGCCTTTCCGCCGATTTTGCCGACCGTTTCCCGCATGAGCTGTCGGGCGGGCAGGCCCAGCGCGTCGGCATCGCCCGCGCCATTATCGGGCGGCCAAAGCTGATCATTTGTGACGAGCCGGTGTCGGCGCTGGATGTGTCGATCCAGGCGCAGGTGATCAACCTGTTGATGGAATTGCAGGAAAAGATGGGGCTGGCGCTGGTCTTCATCTCGCATAACCTGGCCGTCGTGCGCCACATCAGCCATGAGGTGATGGTGATGTGCCTTGGCCGCGTGGTCGAACAGGCCCCGCGCGATGCGTTCTATGCCCGCCCGCTGCACCCCTATAGCCAGGCGCTTATGGACGCGGTCCCCGAACCCAACCCCAAACGCGAACGGGGCCGCGTCGGCACTGCGCTGGCGGGGGAACTGCCGTCGGTCCTGAACCCGCCCCGCGGTTGCGTCTTTGCCAGCCGCTGCCCCAAGGCCACCGACCTCTGCCGCCAGACCCGCCCAGAGCTGCGCGAGGTCGCCCCCGGCCGCCAAGCCGCCTGCCATTTCATCGAGACCTGAATGACCGAAGCTACCACAGACCTGGCCGCCCTTTGGGCATCCTGCCCCCAACTCTCCAACATCCACGCCAGCGCGGATGGCAATTGGGCCTTCTGGTGCTGGCAAGGCGTGACCGAGACGGACGAGGTCTGGTGCGCGCCCATGGATGGCTCCGCCCCGCCGCGGCGGTTGACCCACGGACAGGACCATTTCCTGATCCGCGATGTCACGCCCGATGGCGGTCGCTTGCTTCTGGCCCAGTCAGTCCATGCCAATGAACACGACCACCTTCTTCTTCTGGACCGCGAAACCGAGCAACTGACCCAGCTGACCCCCACGCAATCCACCCATTACGTCTATGGCGGTAGCTTTTCGGCAGACGGCACAACGGTCTTCTTCCAGGCCGATTTCGACTATGCCACCGGCGAAGTCACCCAAGGCTCATGGCTCTGGGCGCAAGACCTGATCACCGGCATCCGCACCTGCCTTGCCCGCGCCGATACCCCGCCGCATTACTATATCGGCCCGCGCCTGTCGCCCGATGGCACCCGCCTTCTGTGGCACCGCAGCGAAGGCGCGCCGGGGCTTTACCAGCTTTGGGTCGTGAACACCGACGGCACCGCCGCGCGTGAGGTTCTGAACCTTGGCCCCACAAACAGCGCCACCGGCAACTGGATCAATGACGACCGCGTCGCCTTTGTCGGCGACCGGGATGGGAGCGACCAGTTGGGCACCCTGACCTTGTCAACCGGCGCAGTCGACTGGATCGGCGGAGAGCCGGACCATTGCCCGCATGACGTGCTGGCCGGAACCGGTGCGGCCTTTGTCTGTATCTATCACGATCAGTCCAACACTCGCGCCGCACTTGTGGAGGGTGGCACCCTGCTCCCCCTCGCCAACTGCTCGGGCCGCCGCAGCCTGCTGCCCCATGCCGCCCTGCCCGGTTGCGGCTGGCTGGCCGAGGCCTTTGACGCAGATGCTCCGCATGACCTCGTGGCCGTCGCCGCCGATGGCACCTGCCGCGTGATCGCGCGGGCGGACGCAAACCCGGAACGCCGCTTCATCGCACCGCAGGATTTTCGCTGGACCGCCCCGGACGGGATGGCGATGCAGGGCTGGCTTTACCGCCCCGAAGGCACGGCCAAAGGCCTGATCGGCTATATCCACGGTGGCCCGACCTGGCATTCAGAGGACTGGGTCAACCCGAAAATCCAGTTCTTCCTAAGCCAAGGTTATGCCGTCCTTGACCCCAACTATCGCGGCTCGACCGGCTTTGGTCGTCCGCATCGTGAGGCGGTGAAAGACGACGGCTGGGGTGGGCGTGAACAGGCCGACATTCGCAGCGGTCTGGAGGCGGCACTGGCCGCAGGAATTCCCGGCCCGGTCGCGGTGCTGGGCAACAGCTATGGCGGGTTTTCCAGCTGGTTCGCAATCACCCGCCATGCGGACCTTGTGACCGCAGCCATCCCGATGTGCGGGATGTATCGGCTGGACATCGACTATCACGCCACCGAGATGCCGCATGGCCGCGCCTATTCCGAGGAAATGATGGGCGGCACGCCCGAGGAGTTCCCCGAGAAATACGCCAATGCCTCACCCGGGCGGTTCATCCATCTGATCCGAGGTCATGTGATGGTGGTGCATGGGTTGGCCGACAGTAACGTCGGGCCAGAAAATACCCATGTCGCGCTGCGCGAGTTGACGGCAGCGAGTATTCCGCGTCAGGCGCTTTTGTTTGAAGACGAGGGCCACGGCATCTTTCGTCGCACGAACGTCGCGGAATACCTGCGCCGCGCGGCAGCGTTTCTAGCGCAAGCCTTCGCAGCGGGAATGCGCGCGCCCTAGAGCGTGTTGGGTTAAATCGGGTTGAGCCGATTGAACGCACCACGCAACAAACCCCCCCGGGTGCGGT
>CAIXBE010000442.1 GCA_903917595.1 uncultured Rhodobacterales bacterium | reverse complement strand
GGAGCTTCCGATCGAAGAGGGCTTTTTCCTTGTTGCCCCCGAAAAAGGCCCCCGGCACAAGGACGCAGGCGTTTTCCGCGACTGGTTGCTGGCCGAGGCGGCGGGGTCGCAGTAAGCCCAAGTCAGTCGTTTGCCTCGCCATATCTGACGCATGGCCCAAAAGGCGTTCGGACGGATGCAGCTAGATGGGGATCTCGTTAGAATATTTGATCCGTTGCATCGGAATTTCGGTCTTGACGCTTTGAACACCCGGAAGGGCGTTCAGATACTCGATCTGAAAGCGGCGGTAGGCCGTGATGTCGGCGGCCAGAATGCGCAGAAGGAAGTCGCAATCCCCCGCCATCAGGTGGCATTCAACGACATTTCGCAGGCGCTGCACTGCCTTGGTGAATCCTTCAACGGTCGCCTCGTCCTGTCCGGTCAGCCACACCCGGGTGAAGAATGTCATGCCAAGGCCAAGGGTGTCGGGGTTCAGAATCGCCGTGTATCGTTCGATGATACCGGCAGCCTCCATGTTCCGGATACGCCTAAGGCAAGGGGTTTGCGATAGCCCGACCTGCTCGGCGATCTCGTTGCTGGTCTGCTTGCAGTCCTTCTGCAGCAGGCGAAGAATCTTCCGGTCGATGTCGTCGAGGGCGTGCTGCATGGTCAGGCTCGCTTTCGTTGGTGCCTTACACCATCAGTGCAGTGCATTATGGCGCTTGGCACTCGGAATATACGATTTCATATCTCAAATTGCCAAAAACACCTTGGATCAGGTGCCATACTCTTCCGCCACAAGCAAAAGGATCGAAGGGATGATGGAAAGGGTTGGTTTCATCGGCTTGGGCACTATGGGACTGCCCATGGCCCGGAACCTCGCGCGGCATGGGATTGCGCTGAACGTCTGGAACAGGACGCACAAGGCCCCGGACGCCTTCCTCGGCGGATGTGATGTCGAATTTGCCCGATCAGCACGGACCGTTTTGCGCGGATCGCGGACCTCCATTCTCATGCTTCTCAACCAGGACGCCGTTGATGCTGTGCTGGAACGCAACACGGCTGCCTTCGCCGGGAATGTTAAGTGCAAGACCATTATCGGCATGGGCTCGGTCGATCCAAGCTATTCGGTTGCTCTTGCAAGCGACATTGCGCAGGCGGGTGGGACCTATCTTGAAGCGCCGGTTTCAGGCTCGCGGGTGCCGGCCGAGAACGGCCAGCTTGTCTGCTTGCTGGGCGGTGATCGCGCTGTGGCTGACGCGGCGGCCCCTCTCTTGCGCCCCATATGCAAGGATCAGATCCATTGCGGGGCCGCCGGTGATGCCTTGCGCATGAAGCTGGCGATCAACCTCTACCTTTGCTCCAGCCTCGTCGCCTTGGCCGAGGCGACGAATTTTGCCCGCAAGGCCGGCCTTCCGTTGGACAAGTTCAAGCAAGCCGTGACGGCAGGCCCCCTCAGCAGCGATTTCGTGACCATCAAACTGACCAAGATGATCGAAGGCGATTTTTCGGTGCAGGCCGGTGTGGCAGACGCGCATATGAGCACCTGCCTGATCCGAACAGAAGCGGCGCGCCTGTGCTCGGCGACGCCACAACTCGACGTCAGCTCTGAGCTTTACGCACGGGCGGTGGAAGCGCTTGGCCCCAAGGTCGACATGTCGAGCGTGATATCAGTAATCAATTAGAGCGGGCAGACCTTCCGAGACTTGCCAAATCCTCCTTGGCGACAGGGTGACCGCCCGACGGCCGCTCCGACCGCATAGCGAGCTGCAGGGTGTGATTTCACGCACCATTTGGCGGGCGAAGAAATGCAGGCTCACCTTCCCCGCCCAACCCACGCGGTTGATCTCCTTCAATCCTTAACCCCACCCTAACGCCCACAGCCAACCCCTTGAAATCCTTGCAGCGGGTCTGCCTGTCCTGCGTGGACAGCCTTACCGGGCCCGCAGCCGGACCCCCGCGTCCCGCCGGATCACCTGCTTGATCTTGGCCATGTCGACCCGGCCGTTGCAACCGACGAGCCGCATCGAGCCCCCAGGGTCACGGCTTGCCCGCCTTGTGATAGAGCGCACCGTAG
>CAIXBE010000441.1 GCA_903917595.1 uncultured Rhodobacterales bacterium | reverse complement strand
TTCCGATCGGCGTGCATCTGGCGGCGGCCTTCGGCGCGGATGAACTCCTCATCGCTTTGTGCGCAGAACTTGAGCGTGCCACCCCTTGGGCAGGCAAACGCGCGCCAATGGCCGGGTAGGCCAAAGGAATCGCTTGTGGGGAAAAAATTTTTCCACGCAATATGATCAAATGACCGGGGAACAAGGGGGCGTGTCCGTGGCCGATGAGGTGACAATCTCTGTCCAGCATGTCGTCAAGGCATTCGGGCAAGGCGGGGCAGCCCTTCGCGCGCTGGATGACGTGTCGGTCGATATCCGCCGGGGTGAATTCTTTACGCTGCTCGGCCCCTCGGGCTGTGGCAAGACCACGCTTTTGCGGCTGATCGCTGGGTTCGAGATGCCCTCGGATGGCACGATCCTTCTGGACGGGGCCGATATCACCAACCTGCCGCCGAACAAGCGCCCGGTGAACACGGTGTTTCAGTCGTATGCGCTGTTTCCGCATCTTACCGTGGCGCAGAATGTGTCCTTCGGGCTGGAAATGCTGGGCAAGCCTGCAGCCGAGGTCAAGGCCCGCACCGCCCAGATGCTGGCATTGGTCAAGCTGGACAGCTTTGCCAGTCGCAAGGTCAGCCAGCTTTCCGGCGGCCAGCAGCAGCGGGTGGCGCTGGCGCGGGCGCTGGCACCGCAGCCAAAAGTCTTGCTTCTGGACGAACCCCTGTCGGCGCTGGACCTCAAGCTCCGCAAGGAAATGCAGATCGAACTGAAACGCCTGCAGACGGAAACCGGCATCACCTTTGTCTTCGTCACCCACGATCAGGAAGAAGCCCTGACCATGTCCGACCGGATCGCAGTGATGAGTGCGGGCAGGATCCAGCAGGTTGGCACCGCCAAGGACATCTACATCCACCCGAAAAACCGCTTTGTCGCCAGCTTCATCGGCGAGACGAATTTCCTGACCGGCACCGCGCGCGAAGGCGCGGTCGTGCTGGCGGGCGGCGACAGCTTGCCGGTTGACGCTTTAAAAGCCATCGACAGCGGGAAGTCCGTCACCGTGGCCGTGCGCCCCGAACAGGTGCGGATCGGAAAACCCGGCGCGGGTGGGCTGTCCGCAACGGTCGGCACACTGGTCTATTTTGGCACCGACACCCATTGCCACCTGTGCCTGAAAGACGGCACCGAGATCGTGGTCCGGCTGCAAAGCCCCGCCACCGGCGACAGCGGCCTGGCGCAAGGCGATACCGTCGCCATCACCTTCGAACCCGGCGCTGTTCAGGTGGTGGAGGACTGACCATGAGCCCCGCCGAGGAAAACGCCGTAAAGACCTCGGCCCGCAACGGCTGGCTTTTGTCCAGTCCGGCGCTGGTGGTGCTGGCCATCGCCGCCGCCGGGCCGCTGGTGATCGTGGTGATCTATTCTTTCCTGAAGGCCGGAACCCATGGCAACGTGGTCTGGACTTTTTCACTGGACGGCTGGCAGTCGATCCTGTGGACCAAGGACATCTTTACCGACAGCTATGTCTGGGCGGATGCGCATCTGTCGATCTTCTGGCGGTCGGTGAAACTGTCGCTGTTGACCACGGCCATCACCTTTCTGGTCGGCTTTCCGACCGCCTGGTTCATCGCGACGCGGCCCCCGAAGGCGCGGGCCTTCTGGCTGTTCCTGATCACCATCCCGTTCTGGACCAACCTTCTGATCCGCACCTATGCAATCAACGAAGTGATCCGCAAAGAAGGGCTGCTGAACCTGACGCTGCAGAAGATCGGCGTGATCACCGAACCCTTGAACATCATCTACACCGACATCGCCATCTTTACCGGCATGACTTATGTCTACTTGCCGCTGATGGTGCTGCCACTGTTTGCAGCCATCGACCGCTTTGACATGCGGCTGCTGGAGGCGGGTTATGACCTTTACGGCAGCCGCATGCAGATCCTGCGCCGGATCATCTTGCCCATCGTCAAGCCCGGGATCATCGCCGGGTCGATCCTGGTCTTCGTGCCTTCGCTTGGGGCCTATGTCACGCCGCGCGTTCTGGGCGGCGGCAAGCAGATGATGCTGGGCAACCTGATCGAGCTGCAGTTCGGTCAGGGCAAGAACTGGCCTCTGGGGGCGGCCCTGTCGCTGACGCTGCTGGTCATCGTCACCGCAGCCCTGTTGTATTACGTCAAGGTCGCGAACGGGGAAAAGCGGCATGGCTAGCACAGGCTTTTCCGTATCGAGGCTGCCGGGCTTTGCCACCATCGCCATGCTGGCGTTTCTGGCGCTGTATATCCCGATCCTGACGCTGGTGGTCTTCAGCTTCAACTCTGAGGTCACCATGGGCAACTGGGGCGAGTTTTCGCTGTCTTGGTATCAGAAGGCCTGGGCCAACGAGGACGTCAAGGACGCCACGCTGCGGTCCTTGACCATCGCGGTGCTTGCGGCCGTCTGCTCGACCACGCTTGCCACCATGGCGGCCCTTGGCACCACGCGGCGGGCGACCTTCAAGGGGCAGACCTTCATCTATGTGATGATCAACCAGCCTCTCATGGTGCCCGAAATCGTCACCGCCGTAGCGCTGATGATCGTCTTTGGCCTGATCAAGACGGTGACCGGCATTCACGGGCTGGGCTATCTGGTGCTGGCCCATACTGCGTTTTGTATCCCCTTTGCCTACCTGCCGATCCGGGCGCGGCTGGAGGGCATGGACCTGACGCTGGAAACCGCTGCCGCCGATCTTTACGCCACACCCTGGCTGACCTTTCGGCGGGTGACTATGCCACTGTTGATGCCCGGGATCATCGCGGGGGCCATGCTGGCCTTTGTCGTCAGTCTGGACGATGTGGTGATCACCGAATTCGTGAAATCCGCCGGGCAGGATACCTTGCCGACCTACATGCTGGGCCAGTTGCGCCGCCAGTTGACGCCCGAGATCAACGCCATTTCGACCGGACTCTTGCTACTGACGGTCGTGATGCTGACAGCATTCTTCCTTCTGACCCGCAAAAAAGACTGAAACCTGACAACTGGGAGACGACCATGAAACGACTTCTTTCCGTAACCGCAGTTCTGATGGCCTCGACCGGGCTTGCCTCGGCCGAAGGCACGCTGCAGCTTTACAACTGGGGCAACTACACCAGCCCCGAACTGCTGACCAAGTTCGAAGCCGAGACCGGGATCAAGGTCACGGTGACCGACTATGACAGCAACGACACCGCCCTGGCCAAGATCGAAGCAGGTGGCCATGGCTTTGACCTGGTGGTGCCTTCGGCCAACTATGTGCCGATCTTCATCGAAAAGGGTCTGGTGACGGAACTTGACCTGACCAAACTGCCGACCCACAGCAACATCGCCCCGGAATGGATGGATGTGTCCTGGGACGCCGGTCGCAAATTCTCGGTTCCGTGGCAGTGGGGCACGACGGGGGTTGCGGTCAACACCTCGGTCTATGCCGGCGACATCAACACCTCCGCCGTGTTTCTGGACGTTCCGGCCGAGTTGAAGGGCAAGATCAACGTTGTCCCCGAAATGATGGACATCATCGGCCTTGCGACGATGTATCACGGCGGCGAACTGTGCTCGGAAGATCTGGAAGTGCTGAAAAAGGTCCGCGACTCGCTGATGGCGGCCAAGCCGGACTGGATCTCGATGGACTATGGCGCGACCGAGAACATGTCTAACAACAACTGGGCTGCGTCGGTGAACTGGAACGGATCGTCCATGCGCGTGCGTATGGCCAACCCGCCCGTGCAATACGGCTATCCGCGTGAAGGCTATATCATGTGGATGGACAGCGTCATGCTGCTGCAGGACGCGCAGAACGTCGAAGAAGCCTACAAGTTCATGGACTTCATCACCAAGCCGGAAAACGCCGCGCTGATTTCCAACTTTGCGCGCTATGCCAACGGTATTGCCGGGTCCGAGGCCTTCATGGACCCCGAAATGGCCACCGCCCCGGAAGTCGTGATCCCGGAAGAGTTCAAGGCCGCGGGCAAGTTCTATCCGACCTGCAATGAAAAATCGCGCGAATACATGACCGCGATCTGGACCGAGCTGCAGAAGTAAGCAGCCATTGGCAGGCGTCCGGGGGTTTGACACTCCCGGACGCCCCCCAAAAGCAAGATTGAGTATTTGGACCAAGAGGAAGCCATGCTGGAGTGGTCGGCCACCGAACTGTCACGCGCGATCCACGCCCGCAAGGTCGCCCCATCCGAGGTGATGGCTGTCTGGCTGGCGCAGGTCGCTGCGGTGAATGGGGCAGTGAACGCGCTGGTGTCCCTGCGCGACCCCGATGCGCTGATGGCCGAAGCGCGGGCGCTGGATGCGGTGACGCCTGAAGGCTGGCTGCACGGAATTCCCTTTTCGGTCAAGGATCTGGTAGCGACCAAGGGGCTGCGGACCACCTGGGGCGCGCCGATCTGGGCGGACCATGTGCCCTTGGCCGACGACATACTTGCCGCAAGGATGCGGGGCGCGGGGGCAATTTTTGCCGCCAAGACCAATGTGCCGGAATGGGGTCAGGGGTCGCATTCTTTCAACCCGGTGTTCGGGGTGACGCGGAACCCTTACGATCCGACACGCTCGGCAGGGGGGTCTTCTGGCGGGGCGGCGGCAGCGCTGGCGACGCGGATGGCCTGGGTGGCGGACGGGTCGGACATGATGGGGTCTTTGCGCAACCCCGCCGGTTTCTGCAACGTCTATGGCTTTCGGCCGACCTGGGGTCTGGTGCCGTCAGATGCCGAGGGCGACACCTATCTGTCGACCCTGTCAACCGAAGGTCCGATGGCGCGGACCATCGAGGATCTGGCGCGATTGCTGCTGGTGCAGGCGGGCGAGAACCCGGAAGTGCCGTTTCCCCGGGCCGTTCCGGACCTTTTGACCGGGCTTGACCTTGGGGTAAAGGGCCTGCGGATCGGCTGGCTGGGCGACTGGGGCGGGGCCTATCCAATGGAGCCGGGGATTATGGCGGCCTGCGAGGCGGGGCTATCCGTGCTGGAAAGCCTGGGCGCCCATGTCGAGCCCTTGTCGCCGCCCTTCCCGGCCGAAAAGCTGTGGCAATCCTGGGTAACCTTGCGCGCGATGCTGAACGCAGGGGGCAAGCGGGCGCTGGCCGAGAACCCGGCAAAACGCGCGATGACCAAGAGCGAGACGATCTGGGAGATCGAGCAGGGATTGGGCCTGTCGGCGCAGGATATATTCGAGGCCAGCACGATCCGCAGCCGTTGGTATGCCCATGCCGCGAGGCTGTTCCAAACCTATGACGCGGTCGTGCTGCCCACCGCACAGGTCTGGCCCTTCCCCGCCGACTGGCGCTGGCCGGAAGCAATCAACGGGCAAAAGATGGACACCTATCACCGCTGGATGGAGGTCGTGGTGCCCGCCAGCCTGATCGGCCTGCCCGCCCTGTCGGTGCCCGTCGGGTTTTCGCCCGAAGGCCTGCCCTCCGGCATGCAGATCATC
>CAIXBE010000440.1 GCA_903917595.1 uncultured Rhodobacterales bacterium | reverse complement strand
TGCATCGTCATCGGCCCCATGGTAGTGGCCGGATCAAACGGATCGCCCAGTACCAGCGCACGCGCCATATCAACCACCCGCTCGAGCACCCGCACGGCGATCTTTTCATCGATCAGCAGTCGCGATGTGGCCGAACACATCTGCCCGGCATTGTAGAATATCCCGCCGATGATCAGTTCGGCAGCCATCGCCTCGTCCGCGTCGTCAAGCACGATGATCGGGGATTTGCCACCCAGTTCCAGACTGACAGACTTCACTGAAGACGCCGCCGCCGCCATTACCCTTGCGCCGACCGCGTTCGAACCGGTGAAAGACACTTTGGCAACGCCCGGGTGTTCGGTCATCGGCGCGCCCACGCCCAGTCCAGTGCCGGTCACGATGTTCAGCACTCCTGGCGGCAGGCCGACCGCATCGGCAATCGCCGCAAGCTCAAGCTCGACAACCGGCGTCACTTCCGAAGGTTTCAGCACGACGGTACAACCTGCGGCCAAAGCTGGCGCGACCTTCCACGAGGTTGTGACCAAGGGAAAATTCCAGGGCACGATCAGGCTGGCAACCCCGGCAGGTTCCAACCGAAGGCGCGAAGTATATGCAGGGTCGGGCAGCATCACCGCGCTGTCCTGTCTGGCCTCCAGCTCGATTGCCTTTTCGGCGTAGTAGGAGAAGCACGCGGCAGCATCGGCCATGTCAACGCGTGCTTCGGCCAAGGGTTTGCCATTGTTGCGCGACGACAGTGCCGCGAGATCTGCGGCCCGAACCCGCAGTTTTGCCGCGATGGCCAGCAAAAACTGCGCCCTGACTTTTCCACCGGCCCGGGACCAGCCAGGAAGTGCATCCTGAGCGGCATTGACCGCCTTGTCCACATCGCGCGGTCCGCCGACCGCAACCCGGTGCATTACCTCTGCCGTCACCGGGTTGAACACCGCAATCTCACGCGGCTCAGCCGGGGCCTGCCAGGTTCCGTTAATGTAAAGCGCGCTCAACATTGGCCCTATGCTCCCAACTCCATTGCCAGTGGCGATCCGGCTCGGATTTCGATCAGGGTCGGAAAAGCGCGGTCAACCGACCGTGCCAGTTCCCCTGCAAAGGCAGCACTGTCATCCGGACGGCTTGCGGCACAGCCCATCGCAGTGGCGATCCCGATGAAGTCAGGAGTAAATATATCGACGCCGATCTGTGGAATGCCGCGATCCGCCATGAAGGATTTGATCTCGCCGTAACCCGCGTTGTTCCAGACGATGATAGCCACCGCGATGCCTGCCTCCACGGCCGAGGCGAGTTCCTGGATGGAAAACTGAATGCCACCATCGCCCATCAGGCAGACAACCGGGCGTGAGGGGGCCGCCAGTTTGGCCCCGAAGGCTGCGGGCATCCCATAACCCAGCGTTCCGTAACCGGTGCTGGAGTTGAAGTAGGACCGTGGGCGCGGGCCCTGATAGAACTGATTCGCGCAATAGACCGGCTCAGTCTGATCACCTGCAACAATCACATCAGGCAGGGTGCGGGTGACCAGATCCATGATCCGTGCATGTGTTTTGCAAGCGGGCCACAGACCATCCATCACCGCTGTCCGGATCGCCGCCGCGCGCGCGGCACCGCCATGGTCATCGCGTCTAACCCCCAAAGCCCCAATAAGAGACTGCACTGCAAGCTTTGCGTCCGCCGCAATGGGAATTTCGGCTGATAAATGTGTCACCAATTGCTGCGGATCAATGTCGACGCGGATCAGTCTGCCGCCGATTTCAACCGGATGCGGTTCGGGATACATCTCGGTCTCACCAATCTCGGTGCCAATGGCCAGAACCACGTCGGACCCGGCCAGTTCGCGGCGCAGGGGTTCCATGCCCAGATTGCCCGCCAGGGCGCGGGGATCGGCGGGCGGCATGATGCCCTTTCCGTTGATGGTCATGAACACCGGCGCGTCCAACAGGTCAGCAAGCGCGCGTATTTCCATGGCCGCATCCTGCGCCCCGCCCCCGACGATGATCAGCGGAGTTCGGGCCGCGCGCAGCATTGCCGCCGCCTTTGCAATGGCACCGCTTTGCGCGGCAGGGCGTTCCGGCATGGTCCAGGCAACCGGATGGCTGTCATCCACTTCTGCCACGATGACATCCAGCGGAATTTCGATATGCACCGGGCGGGGCCGCGCCGAGGAAAACACCGCGAAGGCGCGTGCCAGAACCTCGGGCAATTGCACCGGGTCCAGCACTGTATGACTGAAAGCCGCCACTCCGGCCACCAGCCCGCTTTGCGACGGCAATTCATGTAAGCGGCCTTGCGCCATGCCCAGATGCCGCCGATCATTGACGCTGGAAATCACCAGCATCGGCACGGAATCGGCATAGGCCTGACCCATGGCCGTGGTGATGTTGGTCATCCCAGGACCGGTAATGATGAAACACACTCCCGGCTTGCCGGAGACCCGCGCATAACCGTCAGCCATGAACCCCGCCCCCTGTTCGTGGCGCGGGGTGATATGGCGGATGCGGGTGGCGGGCAGTCCGCGATAGAGTTCAACCGTATGCACACCGGGGATGCCGAAGATCAGCTCGACTCCGTAAGCTTCCAGCAGTTTAACCAGATATTCGCCGCATGTCGCCATGATCCGCCCTCTATTCGCCCGCAGGCATATGCGGCACCGGATCTGCCCACCGCGCAGCCCGCTCCGGATTGTCGATGTGCCGCGCTATATTGAAGTTGTTGGCTCAGGCCGTGCCACTGCCTGGGAATAGGACGCAATCCTCGGCCCGGAAGCCGATCTTGACCCGGTCGCCCCGAGAAAATGACATGCCCCGACCGCCCGGTTCCACCACCATTAGCGTGCCTATGCTGCAACTGACGTGGTAGTGATTTTCGGCACCCATGCTGATCGCATTGACGACCGTCGCGGGAAACTGATTGGCGCCTGTCATCCGTTCATCTTCATGCGCGCCAACAATGGCGATGCGCTCTGGCCGGATTCCGACGTTCACTGCCACGTTGTCGCCAAGTCCGGGGTTTCCGGTAGTAAGGACTGTCCCTGACTCCATGACAACATTAGCAAAATCGCCACTATTGATCGCCTTGATCGTGCCGCCAATCCAGTTGCTTCGGCCGATAAATGTCGCAACAAACCGTGTCGTCGGACGTGAATAAATTTCACCAGGCGAACCTTGCTGATCAATCCCTCCTCGGTTCATGACAATGATCCGATCCGCGAGGCTC
>CAIXBE010000439.1 GCA_903917595.1 uncultured Rhodobacterales bacterium | reverse complement strand
CAGCCTCGTCCCCGAAGTCATCGACGATGCCATGATCATAGCATTTGCGTGCCATGCCTGCGCCAACGGGGGCAGCGGTGCGCAGGGGTTTTCCCCGGCCTATATGGGACGGGTGCGCGCCTTCGTGCGGTATCTGGCGCAAGCCCGGATCGTCACGCGACCCGTGGCACCTCTTGCACCGGGCGCAGCCCGGATCGCGGCCTTCCAGGACTGGCTCAAAGTGCGCTGCGCCGTCTCGGACCAGACGATCCGCAGTCACACCTTCAAGCTCAATGCGATCCTCGCCGTCCTGGGGCGCGACACCGCCTATGATGCCGCCGGGATCCGGCGGGCAATCATCGCCATCGCGGCGGTATCGTCGCGCTTTCATACCAAGAACCTCGTTGCGACGCTGCGCCATTACCTCCGCTTTCTGGCTGAACGGGGCGAATGTCCGGTGCATCTTGCCGAGGCGATCCCCACGCTGTCTGCCAGGGGGACCGATACACTGCCGCGCCATCTGGCGCCGGACAGGGTCGAGGCGCTGATCGACGCCTGCGATCTGGCAACATCCGCCGGCAAGCGGGATCGCGCCGTCCTGTTGCTGCTGGCGCGCCTTGGCCTGCGGGCCGGCGATATCGTGGCCATGCGGCTGGATGCTGTTGCCTGGGACGAGGGTGCCGTGCGGGTCTGCGGCAAAGGGCGCCGCGAAGTGAAGTTGCCGCTTCCACAAGACGTCGGTGATGCGCTGTTCGCCTATCTGCAAAATGCCCGGCCGGTGGTGGCGGACGACCGGCTGTTTCTCAGGACGATCCCGCCGTTCGTGGCGCTGGCCTCGTCCCCCGCGGTCGCCCATATCGTGAAGCGGGCGCTGCAACGGGCCGACATCACCGATGCGCCATCACGCGGGGCGCACATGCTGCGCCATTCGGCGGCCACCGGCCTGCTGCGGGCCGGCGCCACGATGGAGAGCATCGCCGCGATCCTGCGCCATCGCTCGGTCGAGACGACCAACATCTATGCCCGGGTCGATGTCGGCATGCTGGGCGAGATCGCCCAGCCCTGGCCGGGAGCGACGTCATGCTGAACGCGGAGGTCGAACGCTACATCAGCTTGCGCCGGGCCGCAGGCTTCGTCTTCTACAATCAGAGCCTCGTGCTGCGCCGGTTCGTCCGGTTCGCCGAGGCGGCGGGCGATGACCGCATCCGCACCGCGCGCGTCTTCGAATGGGTAACGCGCCGCCATGCGCCCGTCAGCAGCCGCAGCGAGTTGCACATCATCCGCGCCTTCGCGCTTGCGGCCCTGGCCGAGACCCCCGGCCACGAGGTGCCGCCTGCGAAGGCTGTCGGTGCGGCGCGCGGGGGGCGACCCACGCCCTTCATCTGGGCACCGGACGAGATCGCCCAACTGGTCGAGGCGGCAGGTCGGACATCCCGGAGCCCAGTCCGGTCGCAGATGTATGCGCTGTTCTTCGGCCTTGTCGCGGCGACGGGCCTGCGGCTGTCAGAGGCGCTGGGGTTAAAGATCGGCGACGTCACCAGCGAGGGGCTGATCGTCCGGGCGGGCAAGTCCGGCAAGAGCCGGATGGTGGTGCTCCACCCCACGGTGCGGACGGTCCTGAATGCCTGGCTGGAGATACGCCGCAAGCAACCCGCCGTCTCGGACGATCTGTTCGTCAGCCGGCACGGCAGGGCACCCTGCACCGCGACGGTGCGGATCGAGTTCCACAAGCTTCTTGGTGTCATCGGGCTGGAGACAGCACCGGGCGGCAAGACACCCCGGATTCACGACCTGCGGCACAGCTTTGCCGTCCGTTCTCTGGAACACTGCGGCGCGGATCGTGCCGCGCTGTCGCGGCACATGGTGGCGCTGAGTACCTACCTCGGGCATGCCCATCTTGCGAGCACCTACTGGTATCTGGAGGCGACGCCCGCCCTGCTGACCCGGATCGCCGCGGCACAGGAAGACTTTCATGCCCGGCACAGGACGGTGCAGGTCGGCCGGGGAGACAGCGCATGAACGACCTTGCCTCCTGTCTCAGCGCCTTCCTCAACGAGCACCTGCCGCGCGAACGCGGCGCGAGCCCGCACACCTGCCAGTCCTATGCCTACAGCTTCCAGATCCTGGTAAAGTTTGCAGCAGAACGCCACCGGGTCAGGCCCTCTGACCTGTGCCTCGAGCATCTCGGGGCCGCCACCGTGCTGGCGTTCCTGGACCATCTCGAGGCCGTACGCGGATGTACGGCCCGCACCCGGAACGCCCGGCTGGCGGCGATCAAGTCATTCTTCCGCTTTCTCGAATACCGTCTGCCGGCCTGTCTGGCGCAGGCGCGCCAGATCCATGCCATTCCGATGAAGCGCTTCGACGAGGCACTGGTCGCCTATCTCACGGTCGACGAGGTGCAGGCCGTTCTCGACGCGCCCGATCCGGGAACGGCCTCGGGCCTGCGGGACCGGGCGATCCTGCATCTGGCCTACAGTTGCGGGCTGCGCGTCGGCGAACTGGTCGGCTTGCGATGCGATCAGTTCGACAGGCGCCAGCCGCCCTGCATCCAGGTTGACGGAAAGGGGCGGCGCCAGCGTGTTCTGCCGTTGTGGAAGGAAACTGCGGTCGCCATCCGGAACTGGCTTGCGGTGCGTAGGGCGAACAGCGACCCGGAACTGTTCCTCAACGCCGTTGGCAGAGCCCTGACCCGCTCGGGCGTGGAATACATCCTTGCCAGCCACGTGGCGGCGGCTGCCAAGCAGCAACCATCGCTCAACAGTAAGCGCGTCACGCCGCATGTCCTGCGGCACACATGCGCCATGCACAGCCTGCAGGCCACTGGTGACATCAGGAAGGTCGCGCTCTGGCTCGGCCATGCGAGCATCCGCAGCACGGAAATCTACCTGCGCGCCGATCCGACGGAAAAACTCGAGGCCCTCGCCAAACTGGGCGCACCAATCCTGAAGAAGGGCCGCTACAAGGCCCCGGACAAGCTGATCGCCATGCTGAACGCCGCCGCCAGCCCCGGAAATTATGCGGAGTGACAAACCCGAAAACGCGGCGGCAACATCACCTTGCCGCCGCAACTCGGCATAATTCCACGCTCCGCATAAATCCGGTTATGTGGCGCGCCACATAACGGGCTACCCCTGCCAGCCCTTCAGCGCGGCCGGAAAGCGTGCCGGTGCCGACGATCCCCGCCACCTCTGGCCAGAAGTCGCCCGCGTCATTCGGGAATGTTCCCCCGAATGGGTCT
>CAIXBE010000438.1 GCA_903917595.1 uncultured Rhodobacterales bacterium | reverse complement strand
GGCAAGATTTCAGAATGACATTCACAAAATGTCAAATCTGCATGTCAAATCTCCATGGCTAGGCCCCACAGACCGCTAACCCTCCTGACCACCCCGTGCCCGGCAGAAAGCAGATAGCAGCTATGTGACCGCTTTCCGCCCATCTTGTCGGTCATGCTCCGCCTGCAAGCGGCGATCGAGCAAACCAAGCCAACGGCAGCAAGGTCCCGCATAGCTGCCCCTTGAAGTCTCGTCCCAGCAACCGAGGGCGCGCCATAGGCCGACAGAGAGCCTTATGTCAGGTGGACAGTACTGGCAGCATTTATTTCGACTTTGCCAAAGTTCTGCACTTTGACTGGTCAGCTAGCCTGTTCTCTTTGGGTAGCCATGAAGCGTCATGGTGCCCCACCCTCCTCCACCCAGACTTCGCCGCTTGAAGCGGCGGTGCTGATGCTGGCGCGACTTCTGGCACGCCAGACAGTCGCCGAGGCAGCGCGCGCTTCTCAATCCGGAGAGGAGTTCCCCGAACATGACGAATGATAGTAAGACCAGCCGCAAAGCTGAAGCGCTCCTGACGGTCCGCGACGTCGCGGAGCTCGACGGCTGCAGCCAGAAGACTGTCCGGCGCGCGATCGACGCGGGGCTCTTGAGGATCGTCCGGATCGGCCCCGGCAGCCGCTTGGTCCGCGTCCACCCCAACGATCACGCGGCCTATCGCAATGGGTACCGCTGACCACTTCTGGCCAGAAATGTCTATTGTTTTTCATAGGCTTATAGAGTTTCGGGAAAACGGTACCAAATAGTTCCGGCATTTTTATGTGCTACCGTTCTCCCGAATCAGTCCTCCAGACCACTCATGTCCACCCGTGACCACGTCCAACCACGCACAAGCGATCGAGGCCGGGCGGAGCTACTCAGATATCCTGCAGGAACTGGAAGGACCACCTAGGATTCGTTCCACTGGGCAAAGCTAGCCGGAGAACGGCGGCTGAGGGCGGAAAGCGGACATTCGTTCCCTATTCGGCGGAGTGCTTCGGCTCCGGCTGTGACCTTCAGGTCGGGAATCTGTCTCGGGTGCGGTTGGCGAAGGCAACAAGCGACAGCATCACCGGCACTTCGACCAACACGCCGACCACGGTGGCGAGGGCCGCGCCGGAGTTCAGTCCGAAAAGCCCGATGGCCACTGCAACCGCCAGTTCGAAGAAGTTCGATGTGCCAATCAAGGCGCAAGGCGCCGCCACCTTGTGGGGCAGCTTCCACGCAAAGGCCCAGGCATAGCCAAGCGCGAAGATGCCATAGGATTGAATGATGATCGGCACTGCGATCAGCCCGATCAGCAGCGGCTGGGCAATGATCACCGGCCCCCGGAACCCGAACAGCATAGCCACGGTCAGCAGCAGCCCGAGGACAGAGGCGGGCTTGATCCGGGCGGTGAAGGTGGTCACGGCCGCCTCGCCCCCGCGTGCCAGCAGCATGCGCCGCGTCAATGCGCCTGCGATCAGCGGGATGACGATATAGAGGACGACCGACAGGATCAGCGTCTCCCACGGCACTTTGATGTCGGTGACGCCCAGAAGGAAAGCCACGATCGGCGCGAAGGCCACGACCATGATCAGATCGTTCACCGACACCTGGACGAACGTGTAGTTTGCGTAGCCTTTGGTCAGTTGGGACCAGACGAAGACCATCGCCGTGCAGGGCGCCGCACCCAGAAGGATCAGGCCCGCGATGTATTCGGGTGCCTTTGTCGGGTCGATCAGTCCGGCGAACAGGTGGTTGAAGAACAGCACCCCCAATGCTGCCATGGTGAAGGGCTTGATCAGCCAGTTAATCACCAGCGTGATCACCAACCCCTTCGGCCGCTGGCCGACTTCCTTGATCGAGCCGAAGTCGATGGCGATCATCATCGGATAGACCATCGCCCAGATCAGCACGGCCACCACAAGGTTGACCGAAGCGTACTCGAGACTGGCCAACGCAGCGAAAACGCCTGGCAACAAGTTGCCCAGGACAAGCCCCGCAAGGATGCAGAGGGCGACCCAGAGGGTCAGCCAGCGTTCGAAGAGGCCCATGCGGGGTCCTTTGTTGTTGGCAGAATGTCAGCCCTAGTTGGATACACAATACGGATACGGGCCGGGTGGGACAGCACCGCAAGGGAGTCGGCATCAGGCGTGACGGGCAGCTTTGGATCCTGTGCAGGCAACGAATATCGTCGAACTCCGATTTGACGGATCATCTTGCAAGGATCAAGGTCACTTCTGCCAAGGGCTCTGACAGGTACGGCCCCAAGATTGCGGAGGACGAAGTGCACACCCGGCGAAGCGCAATACTGGCGGGTGCGGCTTTCTGTGCTGCGCCGATGGTCCGGGCACAGGGCGCGGCCCCGTTCCGCTTTGCCTTGACGCCGGTCTTTCTGGACAACGACGCTGCAGTGATTGCCGCGCTGCGCACCGCTTTGGGCGAGGCGATGGGGCGCGAGATCGAATTGGTCCAGCGCCGCACCTATCAGGAAATCACCGGTGCTTTGCTGGATGGGTCGGTCGATGCGGCCTGGACCTGCGGCTACCCCTATCTGCAGCACCGCGATCAGCTCTCCTTGTTGGGGGTGCCGGTCTGGCGGGGTGCGCCGCTTTATCAGTCCTATCTGATCGTTGCTGCCGGCGATGCCGCCACCAGCCTTGCGGATCTTCAGGGCGGGGCGCATGCCTTTTCGGACCCGGACAGCAACTCCGGCTACCTTGTCACCGCGTCGGACCTTGCCCGGATCGGCGCCACGCCGGACGGGTTCTTTTCGCGTTCGATCTTCACCTATGGCCACCGCAATGTCGTGCGCGCAGTTGCTGGGGGCCTGACCCGTTCTGGCAGCGTCGATGGCTATGTCTGGGAAGTCCTGAACAGCGTAGAGCCCGGCCTGACAGCCCGCACGCGCGTGATTTCGCGGTCCGAGGATCTGGGATTTCCGCCCTTTGTCGCGCGCAGCGACCGGATCGAAGAGGTCGGGATCACAGCCTGTATGGCTGCCCTGCAGGGCCTCGGAAAGGCAGACCGGGGCCAGGAGGTTCTGCGCCTGCTGTTCCTTGATGCCGTTGTCCCGGCAGATCCGGCGCTTTTCAACGGCATCGCCACACGCATGGCCGAGCTGTCGGGCGGATGACTGCAGTGCCCCGCTTTCGCAACTTGCCGGTGACCGTCCGCGTGCCCCTGATCACAGCGGCGCTGATGATCATCCTTGCACTGGTCGCCAGCCAGAGCGTGCTGGGCGCGCTTGGCCGGGTGCAGGATGCGCGCCTGTCCGAAACCGCTCGACTGCATGTCGAAGGCCTGGCGGTCGCGCTTGGTCCTTCGGTCCTGCGTCAGGACGTGTGGGAGGTTTACGACATTCTGGACCGCGCGCGCCAAGCCAGTGACGGGCAGCGGCTCTTGCTGACGGTGGTGGCTGATGAACGGGGACATGTGCTGGCAGCGACCGATCCCCGCCGTGCGCCGGTGGGCGAGGACGCAGCAGAGTTCGGCCTTGGCGCCGTGGCCCCCGAGGCGGTGCGGATGACGGGCGATCCCGTGCTGCGCGTCGCCTCTCCCCTGCTGTATCAAGGACGAACCATCGGCGGGATCGTCACCGAACTGGATGTGACGGACCTGCTGGCAGAACGTCGGCAGGTGACGCTGTGGCTCTTGTTCGGCAACGCATTGGCAACCGTGCTTCTGGCGTTCGGAGGCTGGCTCGCAGTTGCGCGCATCCTGCGCCCCGTAGGTGCGCTGGTGCAGGCGATGGACAGCTCTGGCGGCGCGCCCCGGCCTATTCCGCAAGCCGCCATTCCCCATGGCGACCCCGGCCTGGCGCGGCTGATCGTGACCTACAACCAGATGACCACCGCCGTCGAGGAACGGGCCGAAGCGGAACGTCGCCTCGCCGACCGCGAACGTTTCGTCAGCCTTGGTCGTTTGTCGTCGGCTTTGGCGCATGAAGTGAACAACCCCCTCGGCGGGCTTCTGAATGCAGCAGACACGATCCGCACATACGCCGACCGACCCGATGTCGTGCGCCAGTCGGCCGAACTGATGCAGCGCGGCCTGGCGCATTTGCGCGACGTCACGCGGGCGATGCTAGATCAGAACCGGCTGGACCGCGCCGGGCAACCCTTGCGGCCAGAGGATTTCGAGGACCTGCGCCTGTTGTTCGAGCCCGAGGCGCATAGCCGCAACATTGCGCTGGCATGGGAGGTGCAGGCGGGAGCTACGGTCCTGGCCAGCCAGCCGGCCGCGCCGGTGCGGCAGGTGGCGCTGAACCTCCTCTTGAACGCTGGGGCCGCCGCTGGGCAAAACGGGCAGGTTGGCCTCAAGGTTAGCAACGGCGGGGACCAGCTGTCGATCGTGGTCAGCAACACGGGCAGCGCGATGAGCGAAGCTGACCTGAGGCGCCTCTTGGCATCGGGCCCGCTGCCTCCGGGCGGCGGTGTCGGCCTGCGGCTAGTGCATGACATCGTGTCGGGACTTGGCGGGACGCTGCACCACGACCGGGCCGAAGGGCGGACGGTGATCCGGGTCGATCTGCCTGCGATGGGGTCCGGTCATGCTTGAAGGCCGCCGCATCGTTCTGGTCGAGGATGACGAAATCATGGGGGCCTCTCTTGTCCAGCGCCTGACGCTGGAAGGCGCCGAGGTGCAGTGGCACCGCCAGATCGCCCGCGCTCTGCCCGCGATCCGCACGCCGCGCAAAAGCCTGGACGCGGTGATCTGCGACATTCGCCTGCCGGACGGGACGGGGGAGGAGCTTTACGACACCCTGACGCGCACGTCGCACCCGCCGCCGTTCCTGTTCATTACCGGTCAAGGCGGGATTGATCAGGCGGTGCGGCTGATCCGGTCGGGCGCTGCGGACTACATCGCCAAGCCCTTCGACATCGCGGCGTTCCTGACCCGGCTGGCAACCGTCATGCGGCCCCGCGCCGATCAGGAGATGCCGCCCGAAACCGGCATCACCGCCGCCGCCCGTATGGTGGACCGCCAGATAGCCGAGACTGCGGCCCGCGACACGCCGCTTCTGATCCGGGGCGCACAAGGGCTGGGCAAGCTGCGGCTCGCGCGGCGGGTGCATGACCTGTCAGAGCGTCGTGCCGCGCCGATCCTGATCTACAACGCTCTGCGCGACCGCGTTGGCGCGGCGGAGGTGGAAGCGGCCGTTGACGAGGTTGGCGAGGGCACGCTGGTTGTGGTCGGGATCGGAGAGCTGGACCCCTCTGCGCAAGACAGGGTGATGGCCGCACTCAGGGTACCGAACTTCAGGCTGAAAGGTTACTTCCGCCCCTCGGACGCGCATGTCGGACGCCCGGCTCCCTACATCGACCAGCTGATCATCGCGGGCGGTGGCAAGGTCCATCACATCTGGGCCAACGACCACTACAAGACCACGCTCAACGCTGCCGAGTTCAAGCGTGTCTACAATCGGCGCACCAACATGGTGAAGGAAGCCATGGACGCCCGCGCCGGGGCCACGCGTGAGGAGTTGGTCGATGCCATCGTCGGCGCGATCAACGCGGGCGGGATCTTCTCGGTCAACGTCGACATCATCCACAGCCAGATCGGACAGGCCGCCCACGTGATCTTGCCTGCGGTGGAATCGGGCGAGATGAACCTGACCTCGATGAACGGCGAACGTCGCCTGCGGCTGGTCGAGAAATACATGGACGCCCCCGGATCGGCCCAGCCCGACTGCATCATCGCAGCGCGACTGGCAAACCATATGGAGCGTGTCCTGCGCGATGAAGGCCGGGCGGATTATGCCGACCAGTTCAAGGGCTTCGACTGGAAGACCGAGGAAGACTCCTTCATGGACGGCTACAACACAGGGAATCCGGAGGTGACCTACGACCGTCTTCGCGCCGCCGGCAACAACGGTGTGCAGGAACCGGTCAAGGGCTACGAGAACGGCGCGCTGGTCGGGACCATGCGGCTGTACGAGGATGGCGTCTTCACCCGCCACGGGCGCGAAGACGGCAAGGCGCTGTTCTGCATGGGGTCGTGGCGCGGTCTGCAAGCCCCAGGCAAAGCGCAGCAGCAAGCCAACCACCGCTTCCTGATCAATAACGGGCGGGCGAACCTGAACTGGCAGAACTGGTTCTTGGACCAGAAGAACGACTTCGTCATGGACCGCCTGCCTGTGCCTTTCATCCAGATCCACCCCGACGACATGGCCGAGCTTGGCCTGAAGCCGGGTGATATGGTCGAGGTGTTCAACGACGTCGGTGCGACGCAGGCCCTTGCCTATCCCGAACCGACGGCGCGGAAGAACGAGACCTTCATGGTTTTCGGGGCACCGAACGGGGCGCAGGGGAACGTGATCAACGCGGGCACCAACGAGCTGATCCTGCCGAATTACAAGCAGACCTGGGCGAACATCCGGAAGATCTCGGATGCGACCCCGGCTGCGGCGCGGGTCTCCTACAAGTCGTGGGAAGTCGAACTCTGAAGACCAGGCTCGCCCGGTCACTTCGGGCGGGCCGCTCCCACATTGGAGAGACAGATGCGCATAGCCTATGTCAGCCTGCAAGGCAGGGGCCGGACTGACCAGTTGATCGCCGAGGTCGCGGACAGGCTGACCGCCGAAGGTCTGCGGCTCGCCGGAACCGTGCAGTCGAACCATGAACGTCCCAACCGCAAGAAATGCGACATGGACCTGCGGGTCCTGCCCGATGGCCCTGTTGTCCGCATCAGCGAGGACCGAGGCGAACTAGCGCGTGGCTGCATCCTTGACAGCGGCGCGCTCGAACAGACCGTGCATGAAGTCGAACGCAGGCTGGACGGCGCGGACATCCTGATCGTCAACAAGTTCGGCAAGCGCGAGGCCGAGGGCAAAGGACTTGCCCCAGTGATTGCCGAAGCCCTGCATCGCGGATTGCCCGTGCTTGTCGGGGTAAACGGACTGAACCTTGCGGCTCTCCTGTCCTTTGCCGAGGAAGACATCCAGGGTCTTCCCACCAATGCCGAGGCGGTCGCCGACTGGTGCCTTGCGGGCGTAGTCCGTCTGCCAGCCTGAGGCAAGCTCAGGTCAAGGCCAGCAATCTCGGGATACCGACCGGCGGTTCTGCGAGAAAGGGCAGCAGATACAGGCGCTGCGCCAGCCCGCCGCGGATGCGTTCGATCTGAGCCGCCTCGCCCCTGATCCGCCTTTGCAGCAAGGGGTCGGTCGTCCCGGTTTGCGCCAGCGACCTGTTCACAACCCAGGCCCAGGGTTCGATCTTCGCACGGCACAGGTCGTCCTGCAGGCTGGCCGCTTCGGAGACGGGAGTCGTCTCCGGCAGGGCCACGAGAATGACCTTCGTATAATCAGGGTCCTGCAGGCGCATCAGCGGCGTGACGATCCGGCCCTGAACCGGTCCCATGTCCTGCGTCATCTGACGGTGATAAGCCCCCGTCGCATCGAGCAACAGCAGCGTGTGCCCCGTCGGGGCGGTGTCCATCACGACAAAAGCGCTACGGGCCTCGGCCACGATACGCGAAAAGGCCTGGAACACCGCCACCTCCTCGGTGCAGGGCGAGGCAAGGTCTTCCCGCATCAGCGCGCGGTCGGCTTCGTCCAGATCGCGGCCCTTTGTGGCCATGACCTTTTCAATGTAGCGCGCCGTCTCGATGCCGGGATCGATCCGGTCCACCACAAGCCCGTCAAGGCTGCCGTCCACCACCAGCGAGACATGGGCGGCGGGGTCTGTCGTTGTCAGGTGCACCTGATGCCCGCGCTTCACCAGCCCGACGGCAATCGCGGCAGATCCTTTCGGCGAAGCGCTGCTAGAGGTCGTCGATGCTACGCTTGAACGCTCCCCCCCAGGCTGGATGCCAGCGTGACAGGGGTGGGCGGTTTTCGATGATGTCGCCCGCGGCCCAGGCGATACGCCGTTCATCTAGTGTGCGACTGACGTCGTTGTCCGGGCAGAGGATGTAGAAATCACCCCGGGACAGGTTGTCGAGCATGTATTCCACGGCCTTCTCAGGCGTCCAGGCACCGGCAGGTTTCGGTGCACCCGCGGCGGCGGTCATGCCGGTATGAACCCAACCGGGAATCATGAGATGCGCGGAGACGCTCGATCCGGGAAGGTTGCGCAACTCGTGCTCGAGAGACTCCGTGTAGGCCTTCACGGCCGCCTTTGACACGTTGTAGGCCGGGTTGCCGGGTGGAAGGGTGATGCCTTGCTTGGAACCGGTGTTGATCACGGCAGCGGGCAATCCATGTGCCAGCATTCCGGGTACGAAGGCCTGCGCTACCGTCAGGATGCCGCCGAAGTTGACATCAAGTGTGCGGTCCCAGGCCTCGCGGTCGGCAAGAGCCGACGAGGGCAGACCCATCCCCGCATTATTGAACAGAAGCGTGGTCGGTGGCATTTCCCTGAAGATGACGGCGGCGGCGGCAGCCACGGCCCCCCGGTCAGTGACGTCCAGAGGGAAGGCCCGCGCCCCGGCCAGCGCAGTGGCCGCGGCCTCTAGCCCTGGTCCGGGCAAGTCGATCATTGCAATGGTCATGCCTTGGGCGGCAAGCGCACGGGCGGCGGCAAGACCGATGCCCGATGCGGCGCCAGTGATGACGGCGGTTCGTCCAGCGGTGATGGCGGGGTGGCTCATTGGAGC
The DNA here is from genome assembly GCA_903917595.1 of uncultured Rhodobacterales bacterium. Taxonomy (GTDB): domain Bacteria; phylum Pseudomonadota; class Alphaproteobacteria; order Rhodobacterales; family Rhodobacteraceae; genus Tabrizicola; species Tabrizicola rara. The sequence continues at coordinate 12,474 of CAIXBE010000438.1, read as the reverse complement.
TTGCCTTTCTGCAGGTTCAAAAAAAAGGGACACGGCATGGCGATCGTGCGTTGGAGTATAGCGTAGGCTTCGGCTGTCGTCGCCTAGTGGCCGGCCGGGCTACGGGGAACATAGGCTGCCTCCAACCGTTCGGCCTGTTCGGCGGTCAGCACCAGGTCCAGCCCCGAAAGGATGTCGGCAAACTGCTCGGACCGGGAAAAGCCGACGATGGGGGCCACGACGCCAGGCTTCTGCCGAACCCAGGCCAGCGCAACCTGGGCCATGCTGCGCCCGACCTCATCGGCCACCGATTGCACCGCGGCGATCACCTCGGCATCCGCAGCCTCGGCCCCCGCATAAAGCATCCGTCCATAAGCATCCGTCTCGGTCCGCGCGGTGGAGACGCCTGCAGGTCGCGCGAGCCGCCCGCGCGCAATCGGCGACCACGGGATCAGCCCCACGCCCTGATCCAGGCATAGCGGGATCATCTCGCGCTCTTCCTCGCGGTAGATCAGGTTGATCTGGTTCTGCATGCTGATGAAGGGCGTCCACCCTCGGCAGGGCTCTGGCCATAAACGATGTATTTTCCGCCGGACTTCTCGACCGGCAGCGTAAGAATGTTGCGCGGGCGAGTGCCCAGCTTCGCTGCGGCCTCGCCAATGCAGAAGGCGGCCATCTCGGGCTCGGCCACGACCTTGGCTTGAGCCGCGACTGAGGCTCCGACCGCGCAAGCCGTGGCCAGCGCAAGGCGCAGCAATAGCGTCGTTTTCATGGCGTTCTCCATTCTGGTTGGGGCAACTTGCCGATGGTCCTGATCGCCTGATGTTCCCGTGTGCTTGATCCTATCGCTATCCGAAACGCGAATTTCGGGCTGGCTTTCGCGATCTGGATAGCGCGCGCGGGGCGCGCGCAACATCGTCTACTCCGATCTGCCCGACCGCATGCTGCGCGGCTTTGGACTACAGAAGTTGATGACCCGAGATAGGAATGTTGAAATGACCCGCCCCCTGACCCTGTTTGCATGCATGTCGGCCGCTGCGCTGTCCGCTTGTGTCGAGACAACTGACTCGATGCCGATGCCCGCTGTCACTGGCGGCAATCTGACATCGGTCGCGGCCAATGCTTGCCGCTTAGCAATCGCGCGGCAGACAGGCCGACCGATTTCGGAGGTCGCGGTCTTTGACGTGGCCGAGTCTGAAGCAGGCGTCGGTGTTATGGCAACCGTCGCAGGAGCGGACGCCCCATGGGCCTGCCAGTCCAGCCCCGACGGTCGGGTCGCGGGCGTTACTTACACTGGCAGCGAAGGATCGCTGTAGTGGCACCCTTGCGGGTGATACCGGCGGCATGCATCGTTTGGGGGTGAAAAGCCAGAGAAGGTCCGACCCCAGTCGCGTTCCCTCCAGTGTGTGGGGCAGCCTTGATCGATCTACCCAGAGGGCGTTCACAAAACTGCCGTTGACCATCTTCATGCTGAATGATCGCAATGGGCCGATCGCGTTACCGCGCCTGCTTGTGGTTGACCGCGCTATGCTCGGGGAGAACGATCGCTCAAGTACCGACCCGAGGTAAGTACGAGGCCGGAAGATGGATCGCCTACACCCTCGACGGGAGCCCGGAATACTCGAGCCCGAGGTCAATGGCATGCTCCCTGGCAGCGATAGGGATAGCAGTCAGGACGATGGCTATCGCTGGGAGATTTCAATTTTTATAATTTTTTGTCGGCCGCTTCGTTCGGCTATGCGTGCGTTGCGATGCCGACCCGGCCGCTTGAGGGGAACACAGTGTAGTCACTCGGGGGGAGGTTCGTGATAACCCGGGGGGAGGGGGTCGGTGCGGTCGAGGAAGCGGCGATTTCCGCGAAGGCCGGGGGTATGGTTGGAAGGATCCGTCATCGACACCACACCCAGCCCCGCGAACGCGACAACGAACGCAGCAATGGGTTGGCGCCAGATACGAGAAAGCCTCCCGCGAGGGAGGCTCAAGTGCTTGATATGGCTCTAGGAAAGTTTGGTTGCGGGGACAGACAACCGCCGTAACTTGCCAATACTGCACTGCTTTGTTTGACGTGGTGTGTGACCAACTTAAGTCTTGAGGTGAGCTTTGCTTCGGCGCGGGCCGCGATCTGTCCGATTTCGCCGTCGTCACCATCGAACATGGCGTCGGTTTTGGGCTTTGTGATGAACCACCGCATCTACCGCGGCGCAGCGGGTGGGGATGGAGCTGGGCCATATCAAGGTGCAGCTGGACGGCGCCCTCTGCCGCTGCTCCAGCGTGGCTGTCTCGAGGCCTATGTCGCCGACTATGTACAGGCCCGCGAAGCCTCGACCCGCTGAACTGGGGCCACCGCGAGGTACAGCCGATGTCGGTGCTTCTCGAAAGCCTTTACGACCATGCCAAAGCCGGCAATGCACCGCCCGCACCATCTTTCGCTGCGCGGGGCGCTATCTCTCGGTTGGCCTTTCCACCGTGATCAACCTTTTCGACCCCTCGCTGATCATCCTGTCCGGCGAACGGATGCGGTTCGACTACCTCTACGCCGCCGAAACGCTGGCCGAGCTGGACAATCTGGTGATTTCCACCGGTCGCCCGCGCCCGCCGATTGAAAGCCACGCCTGGGGTGACCTTCTCTGGGCCCATGGCGCTGCGGCTATTGGCGCTCAGCAAATAGGGCGAGCGGCTGCTTATGAGGCCCGAGGCCGCTGCCGCATGAGGTTCAGCCCGGCCAGAGCCACGGATCGGGCCAGCGTTGCGGGGCCAGAAGATCGAAGACAGCATAAACCGCCGCCGCCGCCGCCCCCGCCTGAACCAGCGCCAGCACCGGCCCGGGGCGGCCAAACCGCCAGGCGGCGACAAGCAGGAACATAACCGGCCCCGCTAAGTGCCCCAGCGCCAGGATTGCCAGCCCAAGCCCCGCCGGGATCAGGATGAACCCTATATCCGGCGCCAGGCACTGCCTGTCCCCCGCCGCAGTGGGCCGTCCGGTCTGCCAAAGAAGGACCAGCGTGAACAGCACCGTGGACCCCGCCACGATGGCCGGAAAGATCGCTGCGGCCTGCGGCAAGGCCATCAGGCTGACCCCCGCCACCAACACCGTGGCCAACACCACAAGCGTAAAGCCAAGGTCCAGCCGCGTTGGCACCTCGACCGCCTTGCCGCCGCGCCCGCGCCGCCAGCCAACCAGCCTGCGCAGGACCGTGGTTGCGGCAATCGCCAGAAAGATCACCACGACGGGCTGGGTCAGCCAGCTCCAGCCCGCGATCTGCCAGGACAGGAAAAAGAACCGCTCCAGGTTCGGGGCCAGCACGAAACCCAGAGCAAAGGCCGGGCGCGACCAGCCCAGCCGACGCATCACCAGACCCAGCAGCCCGAACACCACCAGAAGCAGCAGATCGCGCCAGTCCTTCCCGGCATAGAACGCCCCGATCCCTACAAAGACCAGCGCCAGCGGAACCAGACTTGTCGCCGGTACCCGCGCCAGCCGCGCCAGCCAGGGCGTGAGGCCGAGGCAGATCACCGCCCCCAGCACATTCGCCAGAGCCACCGTCAGGATCATCGTGACCAGAAGGGTCGCGTTGTCCTCCAGCATCTTCGGCCCCGGCACCACGCCATGCACCGCGAATGCCCCCAACAGGATCGCCATCGATGCCGAGCCCGGTATCCCGAACGCCAGCGTCGGCAAAAGCGAGCCGCCCTCTTTCGCATTGTTGGCGCTCTCCGGCGCGATCACGCCGCGAATGTTGCCCTTGCCATAGGCCGGCTCGCCCTTCGCCGCATCGGTCTTTGCGCGGGCGGCATCGCCGTAAGCCACCCATTCGATGACCACGACCCCGACCCCCGGCACCGCCCCCAGAAACGCCCCGATCGACCCCGACCGCAGCACCAGCCGCCAATGCCGCAGCGCGTCGCTGATGCCGCGCAGCAATCCCCCCGGCTCGGGTGCCAACATCGTGGTCTGGATCTGCCCCCGCGCCAGCACCCCCGCCAATTCCGGAATGGCGAACAGGCCAAGGAAAACCACCGCCACCGGCACCCCGTCCCACAGGTAAACCTGCCCGAAGGTCCAGCGCTCGACGCCCTCGTAAGGATCAAGCCCGATATAGGCGACCAGAGCCCCCAGATGCGCAGCCAGCAGCCCCTTGATCCAGTTCGAGCCTGAGAGCAGTGCCACCAGCGTCAGCCCGAAGACGGTGATCGCGAACAGATCGCCATAGTTCAGCATCAAAACCAGCGGTCGCATTAACGGGATCGACAGCGCCAGCATGACCGCGCCAAACACCCCCCCTATCATCGAGGCGGTGTAGGCCGCACCCAAGGCCCGCGCCGCCTCGCCGTTCTTGGCCATCTCGTGGCCGTCCACCACGGTCGCGGCCGCCCCGACCGTCCCTGGCACCCCGATCAGCACTGCCGGGATTGTGTCCGAGGTCGTGGTGACCGAGGCCATGCCGAGCAGCAGCGCGAAGGCCGAAATCGGGTCCAGCCCATAGGTGATCGGGATCAGGATCGTCAGGCCGAAGATGCCGCCGATCCCCGGTATGACCCCGACAATCAGACCCAAAAGCACGCCCAGAACCAGCATGGCCAGCCGCAGAGGCTCGGCCATCTCGATCAGCGCCGCGATCAGGACTTCCATCGGTTGCGGCCCGGCCTACTGAACCATCTGGCGGGCCAGCTCCTTGATCGCCGGATCGGTAGCCAAAAGCCCCGCGATCACCGCTTCGACATCCGTCCCGGTCCGATAACCGATCAGATAGCCGCGCGCATTGGCGTCGTCCTGAAACCCTTGGTCCGCGACCATCGCGTCAAAGGCGGCGCGCAACTCCGCCACCCGCTCGGGCGGGGTTGCGGGGGCCACGATGATCGGATGGTGAATATCGGCCGCTGCGAAGATCAGCTTCAGCGCCGCCTTCGAGGCAGGATCCCTCACTTTGTCCAGAATGAACTCTGTCTTCGGTCCGATGGCCGAAGGGGCCGTGCCGATTTCCCCCAGCACGACATAGCGCGTCAGCATGTCTGCCTCGACCAGGTTCGCCGCCGAAATCCCGCAGCGGCCCTGCAGATCGCCGCGCTCCATCGAAAGATCAATCTCGGCGCTGCCTTCAAAGCCGGTGACGATTTCGATATTGGCCCCAAATGCCGCCTTTATCGCCGCCGGATAGGTATAGGTTGAGCTTGCCTTGCCCGTCGCCCCTACCTTGGCCCCGCTTTGCAGGAACTCGTCGAAGGTCTTGATCCCGGTCGCTAGGGGCGTGATGCAATAGGAGGATTCCGTCGACATCGTCGCAATGTAATGCGCCTTGGTCGGGTCGAAATCGGTGTTCTCCGGGTCGAGGACCGGCAACAGCGCCAAGGCCGAGTTGACCGAACCCAGCACCATGCCCTCGGTCGAAGGGTCGGCCATGATCATCTTGGCGACTTTCAGGCTGCCCGCACCGGGCACGTTTTCCACAATCACCTCGGGGTTGCCCGTCAGAAACGCCCCAAGGTGGTCGGCCACCAGACGTGACACAAGGTCAAAGCTGCCACCGGGCGCATAGCCGACCTGGATCGACAGCGTATCGGCCTTGGCGGCCAGGCCCATTGACAACACAAGGGCAAGGGAAAGGGAAAGGGGTTTCATCCGAATGTCTCTCTCTGGTTCCGGGTTTCGTCTTGATGGCGTCTGGTCAGGGCGGCACGGTCGATCTTTCCCGCCGCGCTCATCGGCAACTGGTCCAGCATCTGCAACACAAGCGGGTAGCGCGGGCCAAGCTTCCCGGCCAGATGGGCCAGAAAAGCGTCCGCATCGAAACCGTCCCCTGCGACCACGGCCAGTCCAACCTGATCGCTGCCGCTTTCCGTGGGCGCGCGGAAGACCGCAATCTGTGTCAGCCCCGGAAGACCGGTCGTCAGGGCCTCGATCCGCACGGGCGCGATCTTGTCGCCGCCTACGTTCAGCGCATCCGAAACCCGGCCCAGAAGTTGCAGCCTTCCGTCCGGCAAAAGCCGCGCCAGATCTCCGGTATCCTGCCAGCCCTCGGCATCGCAAAGGGCTTGACCGGATGGGTAATCGCGCACCCAAAGCGCGGGTGGCAGCTTGATCGACAGTTCTCCCCCGGTCGCAGGGTCGGTTTCGTCCCCCGCGTCATCCACAAAGCGCAAGGTCATGTCCGGATAGACCCGGCCCACGATTCCCGGCACGCCATCTGACAGTGCAGGGCGGTGATGCGCGATCGAGCCGGTCTCACTGCTGCCATAGGTGTTGACGACCGGGCAGCCAAACACCGCTTCGCCGCGCTGGGCATCGCGCGGCGACAGCGCACCACCGCCGACCCTGATTTCCTCCAGCCGCAGCCCTTCTGTCCCCCGGACCTCGGCCACGGCCAACAGTTGCGCGAAACTGCCCGGTGGCATGCAGACCAGCGTCGCCCCATGCCCGATCATCGCCGCCAGCCATTCCGGCGCGGTCGCCGGCTGGTTCACTTGCGCCGCTCCGGCCAGAAGCGCCCGCATCCCGGTGTTGAATCCCGGTGTCGAGCCGGGATTGTAGCCGATGAAGACCGCCCCCCCTACGTGCCCGCGCAATTCAGAACTGCGGTTCAGCTTTGTTGCCAGACCGATTTCGTCCAGCACTCGCAGCTTCGGCAACCCCGTCGTCCCCGAGGTCACCTTGACCATCCGCCCGTCCCCCGCCACCGGCACCAGCCGTGAGGGGCTCTGGATCCAGTCCGGCGTCACCTGCAACTCTGGCCCGAGACCCGCCGGGTCAGGCCGCTGCACCAGTCGAAGGTCGCACGCGATCTCGGCAAATGCTGCAAGGTTCGGCAACACCGTCGCCCCAAGCCGCAGCAGCGCCAGCGCCAGCATCCGCCCGGCGATCCCGTCCAGAAACGCAATCGAGACCCGCGACCCCGGTCCCACGCCCGCCGACTGCAACCGTTCAGCAAAGGCGATGATCGTCCCGAAATAGCTGGCAAAGCTGACCGGCGAGCCATCGGCCTGCCAGGTTGCAACCCGGTCGCGATAGCGCCCGCAGGTTGCCTCAACCTCGACCGATAACCCCTGACCCTGCATCGCTCTCCCCATCCCGCTGGCCAAACTAGTCTGTCCCAACTGGTCCGACAAGCCAGCATAAGGCCCCTTGACGCGCGACCCGTCCTGCCCTCGACTTCGCGGCGGAACGTGAAGGAAACACTGATGTCGCTGATTTCGGAATTCGCCAAGGTTGCCACCCGCCTGCCGCAGAAGATTGCGCTGATCACCGGGCAAAGCCAGCTGACCTATCGCGACATTCTGGCCATGGTGCAGGTGCTTGACGACCGGCTGAACGCAAGGGGCATCCGCCCCGGCCAGACCGTCGCCCTTGCCAGCCCAAGGGCCGAGTTCTGCATCGCGCTGGCGCTACTGGCCAGCTATCGCGGCTGGACGGCCGTCTTTTCCGGGATCAGCCCGCAACCCCTGACCGAAGCAGGCCTCGCCTATGACTGGCTCTTGTTGACCGAACCTCAGGCCCAAGGCCCCGAAGACCGCACCATCCGGATCGAGCCCGACTGGTTCCGCACACCCGCTGCGCCGGCGCTGCCCGATTTCGCCGCCCATCAGGGGGCGGGCGCGCGGTTCGCCTTTGCGTCCTCCGGCACGACCGGGGTCGCGAAATTCCCGCTAAGCAGTGAAGAAAACCGGCTGGAGGCCATCGCCGACAGCTGGACCTTTCTTGGCGAAGGCCTCTCGGGCCGTCGTGGCCTGTCCAGCCTGACCGCCGGATCGGGCTGGGCTTTCACCTCCAACTTCGCCTTACTCTTTGCCGGTGGCTCTGTCGTCTCGCTCGGGATCGAGGCCAGCCAGATCCTGCCAATGCTGGACCTGCACCATATCGACACCCTGTTACTGACCCCCGCGATCGTCAGCCAAATCCTGGCGCTTCCCGATGCGGCCCAGTTTCTTGGCAGCGTGCGCGATGTCCGTTTCGGCGGTTCTCTGATCGCCGAGCGCATGCTTGTCGATTTTGCGCGCATCTGCCCCGCGCGCCTTTTTTCTGGCTACGGAGCTGCCGAAATCGGGACCTGTTTCATAAGCCGCTGGCAGCCAGATGACGCGCGGGCGGCTGGCTATGTCGGGCGGTTGTCCAACCCCCGGATCGAGGTGGCGTTCTTCGACGACGCGCTCAACCCCGCGCCGGGCGCAACCGAAGGCATCATCGGTTTCCGCTCGCTGGGCAAGACCGGCGCGCGCAGCTATCTGACCGATCCCCATGACGCCAAGACCGGTTTTCACCACGGTTTCTTCATTCCCGGCGACATCATGCGGCGTGAAGGGGATGACTTCTTCCTGATCGGGCGCACCAAGAACATTCTGAACATCTCGGGCAACAAATTCTCGCTGGAAATGATCGGCGAACATCTTGCCCGCGCTTTTCCGGGCGCTGATCTGGTGCCGCTGGTCGACACCGGCAGCGATGGGCTGGAACGTCTGGCGCTGGCCTATCGGGCCGACCACGCACTGTCAGCCGCCGAAGTTCAGCGCGCGCTCGATGCCACCCGCCGCTTTCCCGTGCTTGAAGTCACCCGCGTGATCCGCATTGATGCTTTTCCTGTGACCCAGACCGCCAAGATCGACATCAAGGCCCTGCGCCGTCAGATCGGCCTTGACCGGGCCTGAGTGCAAAACAAAGGGCCGCCCGAAGGCGGCCCTTATTCCTTGCGGAAAGCCCTGATCAGAACCGCAGACCGACGCGCAGCGAAAAGGTGTTCAGCGTTGCATCATCGAAATACAAGGCCGGGCCAGAACTCAGATCCAGTTCCCGCGTCAGATATTCGCCGCCGACAAAGCCCTTGTTGCCCAGCGAGGTTTCAAACCCAAGACCGATGGCCGTGGCGCTGGCATCGCCGTCGTCTACTGTGTTGAAAGCGCCAAATATGTCGATGTCCATCGTCGAACGACCGACGACACCATAAACCAGCGTCTTGCCGAGCACCCGGCCCGCGCGCAGCTTGAGGTCGCGGACGTTCTCGGCATCCATTTGCGGATTGTTGCCGTAAAAGCTTTCGTAATCGCCGTTCGAGAAGGCTAGTTCGGCGCCGAACAGCCAATCGCCCATGACATGGTTGTAGCCGATGAAACCGCCACCTGCATTCCCGTCGAAGGAATAGGTGTCGTTGTTGTCATGGACATCGCCCGAGCCGTTGGTATAGCTCAAGCCGCCGTACAGGCCATCGAAGTCCTGAGCCTTTGCCGCCCCGGCCATGGCAACGATGACCGCCGCCCCGCCCTTGATCGCAAGTTCCGCGTGATTCTGTTTCGACAAGGCACACCCTCCGGACGATTTTCGACATCGTACAAGCACTTTATAAAAGAATACAAGCATACAAACACTTCATACAAATCAGAAGATCGGAATGGAAACTTTTTCCACCGATGCGAAAAGCCACGGTCTGCCGATGCCCATGCAAAACGCCGCCCGAAGACGACCCCAGAAGACGGCCCCTGTGTGGCTTGATGGTCACGGCTCAGAAGGTGAGGCCGACCCGCAGTGAAAGCGTTTCAAGCACCGCCCCATTCTGGGCGGCAATGACGACCAAGCCGGGAAGTTCAGGGTCACGGTTCAGGTCTTCGAGGCCAACAAAGGCTTTCTGCCCAATCAGGACCTCGATGCCAAGGCCATCGGCCGTCGCGCACGGGTCCCCGACGGCGGTTTCCTCGACTGCATTGTCTTGACGTCCCACCTGCATATCGCCCGAACCCTTTGCTGAACTCAGACAGCGATAACCGCCTGCGAAGTCCTGCAACTGGGCAGCCCCTGCCATGACCACCAGAACAACCGCGCTGCCTTAGATCATCGCCATGGCATCGTTGGGCTTCGACATGTGGAAACGCCAATGCGTTCCCCGGTTTCAACCGGCAAAGCCGGCGTCCGAAGCGGTGGCCCCCCCCGAACCGCCTCACCCGCCCGCTTTCACCGCCCGTTTTTTTTCACCGACCAGCCGCCCCACGTTTTGCCCGGGCGGCCAGCACCTGCGCACGGCAAGCCTCGCGGTCGGCCGAGCCATCAGCCCGGCGGGGCAGCGCCTTGGTCAGAAGAAAGCGCTTGGGCACCAATGCACTTCCCCCCAGCCGCAAGGCTGCAATCCGTGCATCGCTGGTTACTTCTGGCAGATTGGCCCCCGGCTTCAGCACCAGAAATGCCGTCAACCGCTCGCCCTGTCCCGCCTTCGGCACCATAAAGCACGCGGCCTCGGCAACGCCCTCGATCCGTTCGAACAGCCGGTCCAGCATCGCCAGCGGCACCGGGTCCCCCGCATCTGGCGAACCCGGCAGCAAAACCCGCGTCACCCGCTCGAACGCGGGCAGGGCAGGGTCTTCCGCCTGCGAACCAGGGTCAAGCCACAGGATAAGGTCGCGAAACCTCACGCCTTCGGAATCGCGGGCCAGACAGGCCGCCACCACGTCCGGCCGCCCGGCAACCAGCAAAACCCCCTCGGCCCGCCAGATGGCGGGATCGGCGCTTTCCACCAGCACCCCGCCGTGAAACAGCGTCGAAAGCGCCAATAGCAGCATTTCGGGCGCTTCCGGCCCGGCCAGACCCACGACCCCGACCCCATTGCGGTGAAAATACTCCGCCTCGGCCCGAAACCGGGCCGCCAGCGCGCGCTCCGACAGACCCACGCCCGCCCCATCCGGCAGGATCAGCCATGGCGTCTCGGCATTCTCAGGGCCGGGAAACATTCCAACAGCCTCGGCCATCGGCGCCCGGCTCCAGCTTTCATCCAGCAGCACCGCCCCCGACAACAGCTGCCCCTCGGGCGCGGTGTCAAGCAGGATATCCGCCGCCAGACCCGGCTCCCCAGCCATGGCCCAGCGGCAGCCAAGGATTCCGGTCGCCAGAACCGAACAGAGGCTTGCCACCAGGTCATCCGACCGCAGCGCCACCAGCGCCCCGCGCCCGATCCCCCGCCGCACCAGATGCAGCGCCATGTTCCGCGCCATCACGGCAAGCGCCTGCCCGCCGATCCGCAGCCCCTCGGCCACCAGAACCGACCGGTCGCCGCGCCGCGCCACCTCCTCCAGAATCTGCCGTGCCAGGCTCACATCCACCCCCCGTTTCGCGTTTCATGGCAGGCTCGGCTGCCCTTGTCACCCTCTCCCGCCTTCCCAAGCGGCCCCATCTCTGGCATAGGCCCGACCCATGTCCGCCTCCGTCGCCCACCGCCTCTCCGTCGCCCCGATGATGGACTGGATAGATCGGATTGGTTAATGCATTGTCTGTAAGGGATAATTTTTAGAAATCTATCCAATGGGGGACATCTTGGGGCGCGGTTTCGAATTATGTCGATCGGCCAAGCTCGGTAACCCAGCGCAATTAGGCGATTCAATGTAAGCTGGCAGGGCGGCACAGACCAAACCGCGCTTTCGGCTACCGGCTGTTTTCGGCCCAAAGCCGACTGTCGGCGAAGTTGGTTTCCTGCGAAGCGCCTTCATTGAACGGACGTTCGTGGTCGTCGCAGCACTTATAGTCCGGCAGGCAAAAGTCCCGCCGCCTCGCTGTATCGCAAAGGCCATACGCTCGTAGTTCAGGAACACCGACAGCGGGAACTACTCTGCGCCTCCCGGGGGGCGCTTGGACAAGAATGCCCCTTGACTGCCTCACACCCTTGGCCATGCGCCCCCGCATGCATAGATGCCGGAGGGAACTGGAGGTTCACCATGCAGAATTTTTCGCTCCTCGATCTCTCCCCCATCCCCGAGGGCCAGACCGCCGCTGATGCCCTGGCAGCCACTGTCGAATTGGCCCGCGCTGCCGAGGGGTTCGGCTATCACCGGTACTGGCTGGCCGAGCACCACAACATGCCCGGCATCGCCAGTGCGGCCACTGCAATTGTCATCGGCCAGGTCGCAGCTGCTACGCGGACCATGCGGGTGGGCGCGGGGGGCATCATGCTGCCCAACCACGCCCCCCTTGTCATTGCGGAACAATTCGGCACGCTCGCGACGCTTTACCCCGGGCGGATCGATCTCGGTGTCGGCCGCGCACCGGGCACCGACATGGCCACGGCCCGCGCGTTGCGTCGCCATATGGCCCCCGACGACAGCTTCCCTGAGGACGTACAGGAACTCATCGCCTACCTCGGCGACAACCCGGACGGCACCCCCGTCCGCGCCATCCCGGGTGCGGGCACGCATGTTCCGGTCTGGATCCTGGGGTCGAGCCTCTATGGCGCGCAACTCGCCGCCTACTTGGGCCTCCCCTACGCCTTCGCCTCGCACTTCGCGCCTGCGATGCTCGACCAGGCGCTGGCGGTCTACCGCAGCACCTTCCGCCCCTCCGTCCATCTGGACCGCCCGCATGTGATGATTGCCGCCGGAGTCTGCGCCGCAGACACAGATGACGGTTGCAGTTATGGTCGACGGGGTGGTCAGCACGGCCACGGACGGGACCCGCACCTGGACTGCCCGCCCGGATGAGGAGCTTTCCACCCTGCGCGAGCTTGTTGCGGCCGCCGTCGGCCTGGATGAGGCGCGGGG
>CAIXBE010000437.1 GCA_903917595.1 uncultured Rhodobacterales bacterium | reverse complement strand
CTCGACCGCGCCCGGTTCCAGCACCGCAAGGGCAGCGCGCATGGCATCGATGACGCTCATGATTGCGGAAACACCTGCCTGAAGCAGGGTACCGTGACGTGGGCATAGACGCCGGCGGCATCAAGTTCGGTCAGCCGGGCCGGGTGGGCCGGGCGGGTGGCCAGGCGGCGTTCGAGACTGTCGGGCACGTCGTCGCCGACGATGGCATACAGCATGGGGTTCTCCGGTGGGTTGGCGGGCGGTGAATCAGCCTTTGCCCTGCGTGGGCGGGACCGGCTCTTGTTTTTCCTCGGGGATGTACTTGGCGAGGACCAGACCTTGCAGCACGATGAACACGATCATCAGCCCCATGCTGCCGAAGAGCTTGAAACTGACCCAGGTGTCGGTGCTGAAGTTGAAGGCCACCCACAGATTGAGCACCCCCATGGCCGCGAAAAAGCCGACCCAGGCCAGGTTGAGGCGGCCCCACAAGGGCTCGGGCAGGTTCATCTGCGCCTGGCTGAGCATGGCGCGGATCAGGTTCTTGCCGAAGAACTGTGCCGAAACGAACAGCGAGACGGCGAACAGCCAGTAGAGTACGGTCGGCTTCCACTTGATGAAGGTTTCATCCCGTAACAGCAGCGTGGCGCCGCCGAAAACCACGACCAGGCCGAGGCTGACCCAGAGCATGGTGTCCACCTTGCGATGGCGGTGCCAGACCCAGGCGATCTGCGCCACGGTCGCGGCGATCACCACGCCGGTCGCGACGTAGATGTCGAAGACCTTGAAGGCGATGAAAAAAAGGATGATCGGGAAGAGGTCGAAAAGGAATTTCATGGGGCGGATTATAGAGAGCGGTGGGCGAGGAAATATTGAGCGAAGCGAACCGTTCGGTCATCCCCTTCCGCGGGAAGGGGGCTGCGGGGATGGCTCACTTGTCTTTGGATAAGCTCAGCGAAGCTGAGTTTATGCAGTAACGCAGGCCGGTGGGCGCGGGGCCATCGGGAAAGACGTGGCCGAGATGGGCGTCGCAGCGGCTGCAGACGACCTCGGTGCGGCGCATGGAATGGCTGGTGTCTTCGTTTTCGGCGACCGCAGCGGCGGCCAGGGGCGCGGTGAAGCTGGGCCAGCCGCAGCCGGAATCGAACTTGGCGGCCGATTCGAACAGCGGCTCGCCGCAGCCGATGCAGCGGTAGGTGCCATCGTCCTTGCTGTCCCAGTACTGCCCGGTAAAGGCGCGTTCGGTGCCTTTTTCGCGGGCGACGTGGTACTGCATGGGAGTGAGCTGGGCACGCCATTCGGCTTCGGTTTTCTTGACTTTGTCGCTCATGGGGCCTCCGGTAGGGCTGACTATAATTGGGCCTATGTTGCTTCAGATCAAGCCCGCCGCAAAAAGCTTCTGCTTTCGTCGATGCGTGTAATCGTACTTGGCGCCGGCGTAATCGGCGTCACCAGCGCGTGGTACCTGGCGGCGGATGGACATGCCGTGACGGTCGTTGAGCGTCAGCCGGCACCCGCTCAGGAAACCAGTTTTGCCAACGGCGGCCAGATTTCGGTGAGCCATGCCGAGCCTTGGGCCAGCCCCGGTGCGCCGCTGCGGGCGCTGAAATGGCTGGGGCGCGAGGATGCCCCCCTGCTCTGG
>CAIXBE010000436.1 GCA_903917595.1 uncultured Rhodobacterales bacterium | reverse complement strand
CTGATGGCCGCGCAAATAGCGGCGGAACTGGAAAAGCAGTCGGGCAAACCGTTAGTGATCGAGGCCGCGACAATACAGAGGGTTCTGGATGCCCATGTCCGGGCGCAGCTTGAATCTTTGGCCGACCTTCGGGTTTCGCTTGGATGAAAGGCGACTCTGGAAATGACAACAGCCTCGGTGTTGGCTCTGATTGTGCGGATTACAGCTTCCGCCACCGCGTCAGGAGACGTTTTCCGATCCGGATGCCGGAATTGACACGATCAGGTCAGCACCACAGTTTTGCCTGCTGACACAGCCGTGGAGGCTTAAACGTGACCGTTAACGCAACCAATCCGCCGACCAAGGTATGTCGACTGGCTGCGTCCAAGAAGGTTCCACTGTGCGCATGGCATTCCCAACCATTTTCGCCGCACAACCAAGTTTAACTGTCAGCCGCATGCAGATTGGCAGTTTTTCCGTCCATCACGACCTCCTGCGGCACGGTATAGGCGATGATCGCAACATCACGTGTCGGATTACCAGGCGCAGGAACGCCAACTTGCTATCCAGCAGAAAAAGGGCGCGCGGATCGACCGAGCACGCGTCGAAGCACTGGTGTTCCGCCTGGCGCGGCAGGAAAGTGATGTCTGGGTCACTTGGTCCGCCCGCGTGGCGGCATTGATGGCCGCGCAAGTGGCGGCGGAGTTGGAAAAGCGGATCTATGCGATCTGGGGTACGCGCGCACGAAACGGACATCGACGTGTGCTTGACTTGCTGGATCGCGTGGGCTGGTCACCGTTCGGCGCATCTGATCTGCGGGTGAGGGCGATCATTCGCTTCTCCTATTCAGTGCTAAACCTCCATCCTGACTTTTTTGGATGGGGGCTAATTTTCCCTGTTTAGCGCTCCCGTTTGATCATGGGTGCGAGTTCGCCAAGGGACTGCAGGTAGTCTGCCTGCTGCCCATCGCGATAGACCACGAAATCAGCGCTGCGGTCGCGCCAGGATTTCAATACCTGTCCAAGCCCGTTTGCCCCATCCCGGCGCGCCTGACGCACTTGGCCGAGGTCGATCATCACCGGAAAGATTTCAGGGATCTGGCCGGACTGGTAGACGACCCGCCCGGCAGGGTCGGCAACCAGGGAACGGCCGTTGCCTCCGGCATCCAGGCCATTCACGTCAATGACATAGCATTGGAACATCGCGGCCGTTGCTCGGACGATCGCGAGTTCGGCATCGCGGTCGGTGGTGCCGGTCAGGACCGGGTGGATCAGAACCTCGGCACCCATCGAAGACAGCGTGCGCATGACCTCTGGGAACCAGATGTCGTAGCAGATGCTCAGCCCAAATCGCCCGACATCCGGCACGTCGAAAACGAGGAACTTTGTGCCGCCCTCGACTCCGACCTCGAAAGGCCGGAAAGGGAACAGCTTGTCATAACGTCCGGCGATGGTGCCGTCCGGGGCAATGACCACCGCATGATTGAAGATATGCTCCCCACGCCGCACAAACATCGAGCCCGGCACAAGCCACACCCCATGCCGTTCAGCGAGTTTCTGAAACACCTGAATATCGGCTTCCGGCACCTCGGACATCCGTGAATGCAGCGGGCCATGCATTGCCAGTTCGGAAAAGACGATCATGTCGGTTCCCGGAAACAGGGCCATGGTCTTCGCGACCTGCCCAGCCATCGCGGGAATATTGTTGCCACCGATGGGCACCGGCATTTGCACTCCGGCTATGAAAAACCGCTCGCGCGCATGTTCGCTTGTCATTCCCAGATCTTTCTTCATTCCAATTACCAACGCTCCAGCCGCAACAATTTTCCCGGCCCTCGACCGCTTGTGTGCCCCAGACAGTTGGTTCATGCACGCGAGGGAATAATTCGCCAGGCGCAGTTTCACAATGGTATAGGCTTGCAAACAGACAGCAGTGCGCTGACCCGGAAACCTGAATACCTGGCGCAGGAAATCGGGATGCACTTCGGGCAGGTGCCCATCACCACGATCTTCACGAAGGTGCCCCCCCGCCAAAGACCAGATTGCGCGATCCTTCCTGAAAGTTCGAGCAGGATTGCTGCCAGCGCTGCCCCGGCCAGATCAGTTCGACGGAGGCGCTTTGCGGCACATACCTGGCGGTATAAAGTGTGCCATATCCCTGCTCGAACGAGGTTTGATAGACCGGCGGCCTCAGGAACGCCTGCACCAACGCCTCGACATCCCGCGTTTCGGCAACCGCCTTCAGCAGAACCGCCTCGCGCTCGACCGATTTTGTCGTCTCGGCATGGCGCTTCCATTCGGGCTTGTGCTGATGATTTGTGGCAACCCG
>CAIXBE010000435.1 GCA_903917595.1 uncultured Rhodobacterales bacterium | reverse complement strand
GCATAGCCCGCCCGCGTCGCCGCGCGGCCAAAGCCTGATGCGGTGGCGAACCGGTCGGGGTTGCCGCCGCCGCCATGCAGCGCAAGGATCAGCGGCGCGCCCTGGGGGTTGGCGGGCAGCATGATCTCGTAATGGCGGTCGCCAAGCTGGACCGTCTCGGCCTTGACGGGCGGCGGAAGGCAAAGAGACAGGAGAAGGACAATCAGGCTCATGGGATCCTCGCGGGTTGTTTGCCAGCTATACGCAGGCAAATGCCGATCCCTACGCCGCTGTCGCTGGATTTCACGGCAAGCGAGGTCCGCAAAGCTGCGCCGCCCGGGATTCAAAGGCGCGGACGATGCGGTGCATCGCCTCGTTGAAGACGACACCGATGATGCGCTGCAAGATCAGGTTGCGGAATTCGAAATCGACGTGAAACTCGACCTCGCAACCACCCGGAACGTCGCGGAAAGTCCAGGCGGATTTCAGGTGGCGGAAGGGGCCGTCCAGATATTCTGTGTCAATCTTCAGCGCCTCGGGCCAAAGGGTGACCCGGCTGCCAAAACGTTCGCGAAAGACCTTGAAGCTGATCACAAGGTCAGCCTCCAGCACTTCGCCGCCTTCAATGGGGCGGCGCGACCGGATGCGGGCGGCGGAATTCCACGGCAGGAACTGCGGATAGGATTCCACATCGGCCACCAGATCATACATCTGGCGGGCGGTGTAGGGAAGGCGTCTGGTCTCGGAGTGATTGGGCATCGGGTCACGGGATCAAAGAGCGTTGACCCTGATGTGACGCGCCCGCAGCACAAGTTCAAGCACCCGTAGTGACGCGGATCAGAAGCTCGACGCCATCACCTTTGCCTCTGTCAGCGCTTCGGGGCCAAGGTCCGCCGCTGCGGCATCGCACATGCCGTCGTAATCGGTGCCGTCGGACAGTGGCGGCTGCGCTTCGGCCCAAAGGCAGTAGGCCAGCGCCGCGACCGGGTCGGGAAAGGTGTCGGGGTTGGCCCAGACCATTTCGGCGATGTCGAAACCCGCCATGGCATAATCCTCGGCGACGGCGCGCTTGAAATAGTCCATCGCGCGCGGCAGGTCGGTGGCCCCGCCTTCGCCGCGTTCCAGCATGTCGCCAAAGTCGCGCATCGCCCACGGGATGCCTTGGGCGGCGGCAATCTCATACAGGCCCCGCGCCCGGGGCAGATCGACGGCAACGCCCACACCCTCGGCCAGCATATAGGCGAATTCGGCGTTCGATAGCGGGTCGCTGAGCGCCACGCCGCGTTCAAACAGAGCGACGGCCAATTCCATGTCAACGGGCACGCCCTTGCCCTCGCGCAGCATGACCCCGGCGTTGCCGAGCGAGGGCCCGAAATCCTGCGCCGCCGCCTGCAGATACAGCGCCAGCGCCTTTGGCTTGTCGACGGCCAGGCCACCTTCGCCGAATTCATGATTGTAGGCGGCATTGTGCAGCGCCTGCGGAAAGCCTTGAGCGGCGGCCTTGGCGAACCACTCCATCGCTTTCTTCGGATCGGCGGCAACCCCGTGGCCGCGTTCATACATCAGGCCCACCAGCGTCTGCGCGCGCGCCACGCCCGCCTCGGCCAGCGGCAGGGCAAGGGCCAGCGCGCGGGCGTCGTCACCAGACAGATAGACCGACCGCGCCTTCAGCGCCGCCGCATCGCCGCTGTCTTCGGCCCGCGCCGCAGCCCCGGCAAAAAGGGCAACCACGGCCATTGCGGATATCATGTGTTTCATGCGCAACTATCCCTCTCGAAACGGCAGCAGCTTGACGTTACCAAGGGTGTGTCAGTTCCGGGACCTCAGCAAGGGAAATCGCATGCCCGACCGCCCCTATGTCATCGACCAGATGATCAGCGCCAAATCCATCGCCGCCCGGGTCGAGGCCTTGGCGCGCGAGATCACCGCGCATTTCGCCGGCACCGACAAGCTGGTGGTCGTGGGCCTTTTGCGCGGATCCTTCGTGTTCATCGCCGACCTTGTCCGCGAGATTGAATTGCCGGTCGAGGTCGATTTTCTTGAAGCCTCGTCCTATGGTGACAGCATGAAGTCCAGCCGCGAAGTCCGCATCCTGAAAGACCTGCGGGGCGAGATTGCGGGGAGTGATGTGCTGGTGGTCGAAGACATCATCGACACCGGGTTCACGCTGACCCATGTGTTGCACATGCTGAAGGCCCGCGAACCCGCGAGGCTTCGGACCTGCGCGCTGTTGGACAAGCCGTCGCGCCGCGAAGTGCCGGTCAAGGCCGACTGGACGGGATTCGAGATTCCCGATGAATTCGTCGTCGGCTATGGCATCGATTTTGCACAACGGAACCGCAACCTGCCGTTCATCGGCAAGGTCCGTTTTACCGGCGAGGCAGGGGCGTGAACCAATTCCGCTGGCTGATCCGCGCCAAGCAACTGGTGCGACATCCACCCTCGGCAGGCCGGGTAAAGCTGGTGCTGGGGGTTGTGGCGGTCTGCATCCTGCTGGTTGCGGTGGAGAAATTCATCGGCTGGCCGGACTGGTTGACGGTTGACCGCACGGGTTTCAAACCGTGATTGGACGGCTTGCCCCGTTGGTGTAGGCTGGGGTCAGGTGGTTGGCACAAGGATTTGGCGATGCGGTTTCTAGGCAGGCTGTTGGTTCTGGGGCTGATCATGGCCGGGGTGATGTGGTTTCTGGCCCGTCCCAATCCGATGACCGACGCAGATGTCGCGGGCCTGTCCGGCGATGCTGTCGCGGGCGAGGCGGTGTTCTGGGCCGCGGGTTGTGCGTCCTGCCACATGGCTGCGGGCGCCAAGGACGAAGCACAACTGGTGCTGGTCGGTGGCCAGCGGTTTCCGTCTGATTTCGGCACCTTCATCGCCCCGAACATCAGTCAGGACCCGACCCACGGCATTGGTGCGTGGTCCCTCCTCGACCTTGCCAACGCGCTGAAGCGCGGCGTCAGCCCGGAAGGTGAGCACTTGTTCCCCGCCCTTCCCTATGCGTCTTACGCCAAGATGGAGATGCAGGATGTCGCCAACCTGTATGCTTTCCTGAAGACCCTGCCCGCCGATCCGACCCCCAGTGCAAGCCATGAACTGACCTTCCCCTTTTCCTTGCGCGAAGGCGTGGGGGTGTGGAAGCTGTTGTTCCTGCACGAAAATTGGGTGATCGACGTCAATCTGACCCCGACCGCCGCGCGCGGCCGCTATATCGCCGAAGCGCTGGCCCATTGCGGCGAATGCCACACGCCACGCAATCTTTTGGGCGGGATGAAGACCAGCGCCTGGTTGTCGGGCGCTGCGAACCCGTCGGGTGAGGGGCGGATCCCCAACATCACCCCCGCCAAGCTGACCTGGAGCGCGGAAGAGATTCTGGCCTACTTCACCACCGGCTTTACCCCCGAATTCGACGTGGTCGGCGGGCATATGGCGCATGTGGTCGAAAACCTTGCCCGCCTGTCGGAAGCTGACCGGAAGGCGGTGGTGGAATATCTGGCAGTAGTGCCGGGCGTCGAGTGATCGGGCCCTTTGCAACCGGCGGCACGGGAAAAGATTTCTGCGGCGGCTTTGACATTCATGCAGTGTCGCTTGGCGTCAAACTCTGATCCGATGACCTGTTATGCGACGGTCGGTTGCCGACCCCGGGGCAGCCTGTTTTCGTTTGTGCCAGGCGTCTGCCCGATCTGCCCCGCCCGACCTGCCCCGCCCCACTCAGCCTTTGCCCGACTGCCGCGCCGCGCGCATCCGGGCAAAATCGTCGCCTGCGTGATAGGAGGACCGGGTCAGCGGCGTGGCAGAGACCATCAGGAACCCCTTGCCCCAGGCCGCAGTCTCATAGGCCTTGAATTCGTCCGGCGTGACGAAGCGGGCGATGGCGTGGTGTTTCGGGGTGGGTTGCAGATACTGGCCTACGGTCAGGAAATCGACATCGGCCGACCGCATGTCGTCCATGACCTGCAAGACGCCCTGCCGGTCTTCGCCCAAGCCCACCATGATGCCCGATTTGGTGAACATGGTCGGGTCAAGCTCTTTCACCCGCTGCAACAGACGAAGCGAGTGGAAGTAACGCGCGCCGGGGCGGACCTCGTGATAAAGGCCCGGGACGGTTTCCAGATTGTGGTTGAAGACATCAGGGCGGGCGGCAACCACGGTTTCCAGCGCCTGCGGACCGCAGCGCAGGAAATCGGGAACCAGAACCTCGATCGTGGTCGCAGGTGCGCGGTGCCGGATCGCGCGGATGGTCTGGGCGAAATGATCCGCCCCACCGTCGTCAAGATCGTCGCGGTCAACGCTGGTGACCACGACATGCGCCAACCCCAGTTCGGCCACGGCATGGGCCACGCGGCCCGGTTCAAAGGTATCCAGCACCTGCGGCTTGCCGGTGGCCACGTTGCAGAAGGTGCAGCCCCGTGTGCAGATCTCGCCCATGATCATCATGGTGGCGTGACCTTGGCTCCAGCATTCGCCGACGTTGGGGCAGCCCGCCTCTTCGCACACTGTCACCAGCTTCTTCTCGCGCAGGATGTCGCGGGTGCGTTTGTAGCCTTCGGATGTGGGCGCCTTGACCCGGATCCAGTCCGGCTTCTTCGGCTGGGCATTGTCGGGCCGATGCGCCTTTTCCGGATGGCGTTCGTCGGGAAGTTTCAGATCGCGCATGGGCTGGCCCTTTTGGGGTATCTGAGTTGGCGTGTGTATGGCCTGCAAATAGGCCGGATCGCCGCCGATGGCAACGTCAGCCGCCAACGGCGGCTAGGACATTGTCAGATTGTCCCAGCGGGTAGACCCGGCCTTGGCGCCCATGCCGATGGCCCAGGGTCGCGGACAAGGCAGTCCCAAGCCGTCGCGGGTCATGCGACCGCTCAGGTCAGGGCCCCGGACGGCAAGTCCCTTTTCATGCAGACGTCGACCCCATCGGTGGCACCGGTGAATTCTTGGGAAAACGGCACCTTGCGAAAGCCGCCGCCTGCGTAAACCGGCTCGGCGGAATGCATGGAGAGGTGGGTCCACAGAAGCGCGCGACGGTGACCCATCCCTTGTCCTTCAGTCAACAAGCGGTCCAGCATGCGCCCGCCAATCCCATGACCGCGCGCAGTCGGGGCGACAAACATGCGCTTGATCTGCAACGTGGAATTGCGCCGGTCAAAGAATGCGACGCAACCCGCCGGTGCCCCATTCAGCCGCGCCAGAGCAAGGCCGCCGCCGGGCGGGCCATAGCGACCGGGAAGATCGGCCAGTTCGACCTCAAGCCCGGCAAAGACGCCCCGGTCATCAGACTTCAGGACATCGGCCATGACCCAGCGGACATAGATGCGCACAAGGTCGCGCAGGGCGTCAAGGTCTTCGGGCGTCTGGGCGCGGGGGACGCTGATCATCTCGGGCTCTGTGGTCTGGTTTCGAGGAAATGTCTTGGTCGAACCGCTGCCCCCGTCCACTCAAAGGTCCCGGATGAAGCGAATTTCGGGTTTGCCCCCGCCCGTGCCGTCCAGGTCCTGGGCTTCAATAAAGCCAAAGCTGCGGTAAAGAGCAGTGGCTTCGGTATGGCGAGGTCCCACTTCCAGCATCATCTGTTGGTAGCCAAGTGCCTTGCCCGTCGCCAAGATTTCTTCCACCAGCTTCCGACCGACACCATGCCCCCGCGCTTGGTCGCGCACATATACGCGGTTCATTTCGCAAATCGTGTCGGAGTACCTTTTGGTCATTGCTACCCCAACCGGCACTCCATCAAGTCGCGCCAAAAGGCAATCTGCCGATGGCGGCGCAAATCGGGTCAGAAGCTCGCGCATCTGGCCCGCGACGTTCTGGACAGCCAGATAGGTCTCGATCGCCTCGGCATGATCGGCGTAAACGGTGAACAGCCAGCCAATATAGTCTTGCACCAAGAGGCGCACTTCGTCAGCCTCGGTCTCGTCGCGAACATGGATGATCTGAAGCATTTCGCCGGGCAGTCCCTTGCTGCGCCGAAGTGGCTTGTCGATTGATGGCAGTGTTGGTTCAATGACGCCACAGGAAATGGTGAGCTGGCGGGCCACGGAAGGTAATGACATGAAACTGGTCGAAGCGACGATTGCCGATCTGCGGGCGGCGCTGGAGGCGGGCATCGAGACCTCGGTCAGCCTGACCGAAGGTTATCTGGCCCGGATCGCGACTTATGACCGGGCCGGGCCCTGCCTGAACGCAGTGCCGGTGCTGAACCCTATGGCACTGGCGGACGCCCGCGCCTCGGATGCCCGGCGCGCGGCAGGTCAGGCCAGAGGGCCGCTGGATGGCATCCCCTATACCGCCAAGGCCAGCTATTCGGCCAAAGGGCTGCCGGTCAGTGCGGGTTCACCCGCCTTTGAACATCTGATCGCGCAGAAGGATGCCTTTGTCATCGAACGCCTGCGGGCGGCGGGCGCGGTGTTGCTGGGTCTGACCAACATGCCGCCCATGGCCAATGGCGGCATGCAGCGCGGCTGCTATGGCCGGGCCGAAAGCCCCTATAATGCGGACTACCTGACGGCGGCTTTCGGGTCGGGGTCCTCCAACGGATCGGGAACGGCCACGGCGGCCAGTTTCGGCGGCTTTGGTCTGGGCGAGGAAACCTGGTCCTCGGGCCGCGCGCCTGCGGCCAACAACGGGCTGTGCGCCTATACGCCCTCACGCGGGGTGATTTCGGTGCGGGGCAACTGGCCCTTGGTGCCGACGATGGATGTGGTGGTGCCCCATACCCGCAGCATGGCCGACATGCTCGAAATCCTTGAGGTGATCGTTGCCGATGACCCCGAGGCTCGGGGCGATCTTTGGCGGCGGCAGCCATGGGTGAAGGTCCCGCAGACCTCAAAGGTTCGACCGCCAAGTTACCCCGCGCTGGCCGGGTCGATCACTCTGAAGGGCAAGCGGTTTGGCGTACCCGCGATGTATATCAATGCTGATCCCCTCGCCGGAACCGCCGAGAACCCCGGCATCGGCGGGCCGACCGGGCAAAAGATCGAGACGCGGGCCTCGATCATGGACCTTTGGCAAAAGGCGCGCGCGGCGCTGGAGGCTGCAGGGGCGACGGTGGTGGTGACCGACTTCCCGCTGATCACCAACTATGAAGGCGACCGCCCCGGTGCCCCCACCATCGCCACGCGGGGCCTTGTCAGTGCTACATATCTGCGGCACGAGATCATAGACCTGTCAGTCTGGGCCTGGGATGACTTTCTGCAGGCCAATGGCGATCCGCACCTGAACCGGGTGGCGGAGGTGGACGGAGAGCGGATCTCTCCCCTGCCCGAAGGTGCTCTGCCAGACCGCTATACCGGCTTTGACGGCGATATCACCGATTACCCCGCCCATGCCCGCGCCCATCCGTGCGCCGACTTCCGCGACATCCCCGGGATGGAGGCGGGGTTCAAGGGGCTGGAAGACACCCGCAAGCAGGACCTTGAGGAATGGATGGACGCGCTGGGTCTGGACGCGGTGATTTTTCCCGCCGTCGCCAACGTGGGACCGGCGGATGCCGATGTTAACCCCACTTCGGCCGATCTCGCGTGGCGCAATGGCTGCTGGGTCGCGAACGGCAACCTTGCGATCCGGCATTGCGGGGTGCCCACCGTGACCGTGCCGATGGGAGTGATGGCCGATACCCGAATGCCCGCAGGCCTGACCTTTGCAGGCCGGGCCTATGACGACAATCGGTTGCTGGCACTGGCCGCCGCTTTCGAGGCGACGGACCACCGGCGGCAAGCACCCCTCCGGACGCCCGAGCTGAGCGATTAACCCAACTCGGCCGCCGCCGCGCGCCCCGACAGGACCGCGCCGTGGGCTGTGCCCCAGTGGTCAGGCTCTGCCGCCTCTCCAGCAAAGACAAGGCGACCGTCCCAATCCGTCCCCGCCAGCATCTTGCGGGTCTCGGGAGTGGTACCGGTAGCGTTGAAAGAATAGCTGCCATAGCTGAACGGGTCACGCGACCAGCGGGTAATCTGCGCGCCAACCGGGGCCGGAAAATCCGCCCCGAACATCGCCCGCAGCGCGGCATGAGCCTGTGCGATCATCTGGGAATCCGTCAGCCTTTCCATCGCCCGGGCCTGATCCCCGGCATGAAAGGCCAACAGGACCGGCGCGCCGGTGGCTTTGGTCAGGCTCAGCCATTGCGACCATACGCCGTCTTCCGGCCCGATCCACTCGATCCAGTCGACGTCACTCGGCCAGGCGACCCGGTCGAACCGCAGCCAGCACTTGTTCAAAAGCCCCATGCCCAAAGTATCAATCGCCGCCACCCGGTCCGCCGCCAGCGCGGCGCCAAAGTCGATGTCCCCAGCCTGCAGCACCCCTAGCGGCACGGTCAGCACCACATGATCCGCCGCCAGTTGGCGGCCATCCGCAAGGGTCACCGCCACCCCCGCCCCGTCCGGCGCAAGGGCGGTGACCACCTGCCCGGTGCGGATGTCCAGCCCACGCGCCAGATGCTGCACGATCTGGTCAAAGCCATCCGGGAAAAGCATATCCCCGCCCTCGAATTCCTCGCTTTCATCGAAAAACCAAGCCGAAACTTCGGACCAGTCCCCGCCATATTCCGCCTCGACAGCGCCATTCACCACATGCCGGATCAGCCGCCTTGTCGCCTTATCAGCGGCCTGCCAATCCGCGCCGCCCGTGACTGCATCCTGCAGTGCCAGGTCGCGGTCATTGTCATCCACCCGGGCGCGGGCGTCTTCGACCACCGCTTCGGCCAGATCATAGGCGTCGGTCAGGTCAACCTCCTGCCCTGCCCCGTCAAGCGCCAGCGCGCTGTCATAGCTGGTGTCCACCCGGGCCGCCTCCGCCGCATCGGCAAGTGCGGTCAAGGGGTTGCCTTTCACCCCATGGATCCAGCTTGCACCCATGTCCATCGGCAGGTCGGGCCAGTGCCGTGAGGTCCATATCCGCCCGCCGATCCGGTCGCGCGCCTCAAGCACCACAACTTCGGCCCCGGCGACCACCAGATCGCGCGCTGCGGCAAGACCGGCAAGCCCCGCGCCGACGACAATTACCCTGCGGCCGGTTTGCGCACCCAATGTCGTGGGCGCGGCGAGTGTGGCCAGCAGGCTGGCAAGGTGGCTGCGGCGGGTCATGGTCATGGTCATGGTGGGGGGGTGATCCTGATCGGGTATGGCGAAGCAAGCAAGTTGGACAGTGCAAAGACCGGCCCCGCATCGCAAGCCGCAAAAGACTTACTTGCACGGCTTGACCCCATGTCCTGCCGCGCGAAAGTTTCCGGCCTTGGTGACGCCACAGGATCCGTCCGACCCTGGCCCCCATCAACAAAAGACATGCGACCTGCTGCGGCTTTCGGGCGCAGTCGGGCCAAATCCCGACGCAACGCCTTGCAATGCAGGCCGCCCCCCATAGGTGTTTTCCAAGCAACAACCGGGACAGGCCCATGACCGCAACCGCCGCTTCGACCGACACTTCAATGCGCATTCTGCGCGCCCTGCCCGTCATCGGCCGCGTGGTCCGCGATATCGAGCGTGAGGTCGACACGATCTATTATCTGATCGTCATCCTTATTACCGCGCTGGTTCTGGCGGTGCAAACCTGGGGCCTGGTTGCCCTTGTGCTGGCCGCACTGGCCTGCGTTCCGGTCATGTTCCTGCTGCTGATCATCCTTGCCCGACCGTAAAACGCTGGCACGCCGGCCATTTGCCGGACGGCCCCACCGGGACAACCTGTCCTCTGGCCCCCGGCCCTGCCCCGGCCTATGCTGCCCCCCGGAGGCCTGAAATGCGCGAGACGACCGATATCCTGATTTCTGGCGGCGGGGTTGCGGGCCTGACCGCAGCGGCGGCTTTCGGGTCGGCGGGGTTCCGGGTGATCCTGGTCGATCCGACGCCGCCAGCCACAACCGCGGATGCCGACGGGGCGGATCTGCGCACCACGGCCTTTCTGCAGCCCTCGATCCCGGTGCTGGACGGCGCAGGGCTTTGGTCGCGGCTTCTTCCCCATGCAGCCCCCTTGCAGATCATGCGGATCATCGACGCGGGCGGCGCGGAACCGGTGGCGCGGCTGGTCAAAGACTTCGACGCGTCCGAGATTTCCGATGCCCCCTTTGGCTGGAACCTGCCGAACTGGCTTTTGCGCCGCGAGATGGTCGCCCGCCTTGCCGAACTGCCCGACGTCAGCTTTCGCCCCGGTGTCGGTTTTGCAAGGATGCTGGTGCGTGAGGCCGAGGCGCTGGTCACCCTGACCGACGGCAGCCAGATTTCCGCCCGGCTGGTGATCGGCGCGGACGGTCGCGCCTCCCCGGTGCGTGAGGCGCTGGGGATCGGCGTCAAGACCACCCGCTATGGCCAGAAGGCGCTGGCCTTCTCGGTCAGCCACAATCTGCCGCATGGCAATGTCTCGACCGAGGTGCATCGGTCGGGCGGTCCGTTCACGCTGGTCCCCTTGCCCGACCGTGGCGGCAAACCCGCCTCGGCCGTGGTCTGGATGGAGACCGGCCCCGAGGTAGCACGTCTGGCCGCCTTGACCGTGCCAGAGTTCGAGGCCGAAATGACCGCGCGGTCTTCAGGCGTGCTGGGTCCGCTGTCGCTGATCACAAGGCGCAGCGTCTGGCCGATCATCAGCCAGATCGCCGACCGGATGTCCGGCACCCGCACCGTCCTGATGGCCGAAGCCGCCCATGTGGTGCCGCCGATCGGCGCGCAGGGGCTGAACATGTCGCTGGCCGATCTTGCCTGCCTTCTGTCGCTGGTCGACAACCACCGCGCCGATCCTGGCGCGCCCGCAGTCACCGAAACCTACCACCGCCAGCGCCACTTGGAGGCGCAGGCAAGGGTCACCGGCATCGACCTTCTGAACCGCGCCTCGATGGCAGGGTCGCCAGCAATTCGCGACCTGCGGGCCAAGGCGCTGGACGCGCTTTATGGGTCGCGCCCGGTGCGGCAAGTGTTGATGCGCACCGGCCTGGGGGTGCGCTGAACGTCGACAGCGGGGACCAAATCCTTTCGAAAAGATCTGCAAAATCCTTCGAAGGATTTTATCCCGCGCTACAGAACCGCCTCGACCGCCCGACCCAGCCGGGTCACGGTTGCGTCCACGTCCTTCAGCTTGTCCAGCCCAAAGAGACCCAGCCGGAAAGTGCGGAACTCTGCCCCCTCTCCGACCTGCAGCGGCACGCCTGCGGCGATCTGCATCCCCTCGGCGCGGAATTTGGCCCCCGACTGCACCTCGGGGTCGCTGGTATAGCTGACAACCACGCCCGGCGCCTGAAAGCCGCTGGCCGCAACCGACGGCACACCTTTGGCCTCCAGCATCGCTCGCACCGCTCGGCCCAGCGCCCATTGTGCGGCCTTGGCCTCGCCAAAGCCCATCGCCTTCGTTTCGGCCATCGCATCGCGGAAACCCACCAGCGCATCGGTCGGCATCGTCGCGTGATAGGCAAAGCCGCCCTTCTCATAGGCTTCCATGATCGCGCGCCACTTTTTCAGGTCCAGCGCAAAGGAGTTAGACGTGGTCTCCGCCAGCCGCGCCTCGGCCCGCGGCGATAGCATCACGATCCCGGCACTGGGAGACGCCGACCAGCCCTTTTGCGGGGCCGAAATCAGCACATCGACCCCGGTTGCTGCCATGTCCACCCAGACGCAACCGCTTGCGATGCAATCCAGCACCATCAGCGCCCCGACCTCATGCGCGGCGGCGGCAAGCTGGGTCACATAGTCATCGGGCAGGATGATCCCCGAAGAGGTCTCGACATGCGGCGCAAAGACTGCATCGGGCCGCGTCTCATGGATCCTGGCGACCACCTCGTCAATCGGCGGCGGGGCGTAGGGCGCGCGGGCGTCGTTGCCCGATTGCCGCGCCATCACCACGTGGGTTTCCGCCGCAAAGCCGCCCATGTCGAAGATCTGGGTCCAGCGATAGCTGAACCAGCCGTTGCGCACGATCAGCGCGCGGCCCTGCCCGAACTGGCGCGCGACCGCCTCCATCGCATAGGTGCCTCCACCTGGAACCAAAGCCACCGCGCTGCCGTTGTAAACCTCGCGCAGCATGCCCGACACATCGCGCATCACGGTCTGGAACTTTGCCGACATGTGGTTCAGGCTGCGGTCGGTGAAGACGACCGAGAATTCTTCCAGCCCCTCGGGGTCGATATGGTGGTGCAATCCGGGCATGGGTCAGGTCCTTTCAGAAACGCGGTGGCGGGCGCGGGCCAGCCAGTCGGGGTTGATCTCGACGCCCCAGCCGGGGACATCGGTCACGTTTGCATGACCGCCGTCGATCCGGTAGGGGTCGTTCAGGAAAAGACCGTCCTGCCACGGGTAATAGTCCAGCCCTTCGATCGAGAATTCAAGGTATTTGCCGGGGTTCGGGATCGCCCGCAACAGATGCATGGTGCACATCGTCACCAGCCCAAGGTTCGCGGCATGGGGTGTGATTGGCAGACCCGCCTTTTCGCCCATTCGGCATACCTCCAGCGTGCGGCAAATGCCGCCCATATACATGATGTCGGGCTGCAGGATGTCGACGGCCTTGTGCTCAACGGCAAGCTGCCATGCCGTCAGCTCGCAATCCTGCTCGCCGCCCGCCACGTCGATGGACAGGGCGGCGCGGACCTGCGCTGTCTGGTCAACCTCCCAGTAGGGGCAGGGTTCCTCGAAATGGCCGATGCCGTTGTCTTCCAGCATCCGGCCGACCGCGATGGCTTTGGCCGGGGAATAGCAGGAGTTCCCGTCGACCAGCTTGTCGATACCGTCACCCAGCGCCTTGGCGACCACCGGAACGACTGCTTCGGTGCGGCCCGGCCATTCGTCGACATCTCGCCCGACTTCCGCTCCCACTCGCCATTTGAAGGCGTCAAAGCCAAAGTCATCCCGCAACTTCACAAACCGCGCCGCCTCGTCTTCCGGGGTGATGTCGCGCTTCATGCTGCTGGCATAGGCGCGAACCTTGCCCGGTGTGCCGCCCAGCAGGCTGACCACCGGCTTGCCCGCAACCTTGCCGCGCA
Source organism: uncultured Rhodobacterales bacterium (assembly GCA_903917595.1). Classification (GTDB taxonomy): domain Bacteria; phylum Pseudomonadota; class Alphaproteobacteria; order Rhodobacterales; family Rhodobacteraceae; genus Tabrizicola; species Tabrizicola rara. Next base: position 1,288 of record CAIXBE010000435.1, on the reverse strand, counting down.
AGTCCCAGACGGCGGTATCGAGGCCCGCCTGCGCCCGGCGCAGATAGCTGCCGGGGAACTTGTGTTCCCGCTCATAGATGCGGCGGAGCGTGTCTTCCAGATCATCAACCCGGGCGCCGATGGCATGGGGGGCAACCTGACGGTGAAAGATGTCCGCCGTGGTATCGGCCTGATAGGTCGAGGTCTGGCCCCAACCTACATCGCCGGTATCGGCGGTGACCTTTACAAAGCAGACAAAAGCGTTGTCGAAGGTTTCCAGTTTCGCGATCTTCATCGGCGCTCTCCCTGCAGCTCATCGGCCCTGACGGGCCGTGTCGCTGGATGCAGCGCAGAAAGCCGTCAGGCTTGACAAGCGGACCCTAGCGGTGCCGGATCACCCTTTCACGACCAAATCCGCCACTCCCAAGGGTCCGGGGCGACGTTCCTCGGTCAAAAGCACGTTCGCCTCGACGTTGCCGACCCCGGGCAAGGTCATGATGCGCCGCCGTAACACCCGCTCGAAGTCGGCGATGTCGCGGGCCACCACCCGCAGCCGGTAGTCAAACAGGCCCAGCACATGCTGGACCACCTGCACCTCCGGGATGGACTGCACCGCGCGTTCGAAGTCCTCAAGGCTGACCCGGCCCTTGGTGGCCAGCTTCACCCCCAGAAAGACCGTGACCCCAAAGCCAAGCTTGTCGCGGTCGACATCGACCCGCAGACCCCGCAGAACGCCCGCTTCCTCCAGCCGCCGCACGCGCCTCCAGGCGGCAGGCTGCGACAGTCCCAGACGGCGGCCAATTTCACCCGCCGACAGGTTTCCGTCCAGCGACAGCGCCCGCAGGATCGCCCGGTCGGTGTCATCCAGATCAATCACCCCGAACGTCAAAGCGGCAATCCCCCGGTGTCCTTGATGGTGGCCACCAGCATCAGGGCCTCGACCTCGGCGATATGGGGCAGTCCCAGAATCCGGTCCCGGTAGATGCCGGTCCAATGGCCCATGTCGCGGGCAATGACGTTCAGGCGCACATCGACGCGGCCAAGGAAGGTTTCGATCCCGATGACCTCGGGCACCTCCCGCGCTGCTGCGATGAATTCGTCAAAGGCGCGGGGGTTGGTCTTGTCCAGCGTAAAGCGCAACGAAACTTCGACGCCGTAGCCCAGCGCCCGCCAGTCGATCACCGCCCCTTCCGCCTTGATCACCCCGCCCGCGCGCAACCGGTCCAGCCTGCGCCAGAGGGTTGCCGCCGTCACGCCCGCCCGTTCCGCCAGTGCGGCACGGTCAAGCGCAGGCTCGGCCAGCCAATGG
>CAIXBE010000434.1 GCA_903917595.1 uncultured Rhodobacterales bacterium | reverse complement strand
GGGATCAAGGTTCAGGCCGAACCGCAGGCACAATCTGGGATCATGTCGGTGCTGATGACCTTCCTGCCGTTCCTTTTGCTGATCGGCGTCTGGATCTTCTTCATGAACCGGATGCAGGGCGGCGGCAAAGGCGGGGCGATGGGCTTTGGCAAGTCGCGCGCCAAACTCTTGACCGAAAAGCAGGGCCGGGTGACGTTTGACGATGTCGCGGGCATCGATGAAGCCAAGGAAGAGCTTGAGGAAATCGTCGAATTCCTGCGCAACCCGCAGAAATTCAGCCGTCTGGGCGGCAAGATTCCGAAAGGCGCGTTGCTGGTCGGCCCTCCCGGCACCGGCAAGACGCTGCTGGCCCGCGCGATTGCGGGTGAGGCGGGGGTGCCGTTCTTCACCATCAGCGGCTCCGACTTTGTGGAAATGTTCGTCGGCGTGGGCGCAAGCCGCGTGCGCGACATGTTCGAGCAGGCCAAGAAGAACGCGCCCTGCATCGTCTTCATCGACGAGATTGACGCCGTGGGCCGGGCGCGTGGCGTCGGCATGGGCGGCGGCAATGACGAACGCGAACAGACGCTGAACCAGCTTTTGGTCGAGATGGACGGGTTCGAGGCGAATGAAGGTGTGATCATCATCGCCGCCACCAACCGCAAGGATGTGCTGGACCCGGCACTGTTGCGTCCCGGCCGGTTTGACCGCCAGATCACTGTCGGCAATCCTGACATCAAGGGCCGCGAAAAGATTCTGGCCGTGCATTCGCGCAAGGTGCCTTTGGGCCCGGATGTCGATCTGCGCATCATCGCGCGCGGCACACCCGGCTTTTCCGGTGCCGACCTTGCCAACTTGATCAACGAGGCCGCGCTCCTGGCCGCCCGCGTCAACCGCCGCTTTGTCACCATGGACGATGTCGAGAGTGCCAAGGACAAGGTGATGATGGGCCCGGAACGCCGCTCCATGGTCATGTCGCCGGAAGACAAGGAAATGACCGCCTACCACGAGGCTGGTCATGCCATCGTGGGCATGAAGCTGCCGAAATGCGACCCGGTCTACAAGGCCACGATCATGCCGCGCGGCGCTGCCCTTGGCATGGTGATGAGCCTGCCGGAAATGGACCGCCATTCCTGGCACAAGGACCAGATGAAGGACCGCATCGCCATGGGCATGGCCGGCAAGGCGGCCGAGATCAAGAAATGGGGCGAGGATCGGGTTTCCTCGGGTGCCAGCGGCGATATCCAAAGCGTTTCGTCCGTGGCGCGCGCCATGGTCATGCGCTGGGGCATGTCGGAAAAGATCGGCAACATCGACTATTCCGAAGCCCACTCTGGCTATCAGGGTAACACCGGCGGCTTTTCGGTTTCTGCCGACACCAAGCGGATCATCGAGGACGAGGTCAAGGCGATCATCGACGAAGGCTACGAGCGGGCGATGCAGATCCTGAACGATCACGAGGATGAATTCGAGCGTCTGGCCAAGGGCTTGCTGGAATACGAGACTCTGACCGGCGACGAGATTCGCAAGGTGCTGGCCGGGGAGCCGCTGGGTGGCCCGGACGATGCCGACAAGCCCGCCTCGGGTGGGGGCACGCCGTCGATTGCAGCTATTCCGAAGACAAGGGCGCGCAAGCCGAAGCCCGGACCGGAACCCGAACCGGCACCGCTGTAAGACCCGAAAGGCCCCGCACTCCGGGGCCTTTCGCTTGTGATGATCTGCCTTTAGTCTAGCGCAGGAACCGCTTGAGGGCAGAAGATGATCACGGCGTTCAGATCGCATGGCAACCGGCTTGAGCGGATGGACCCGATCACCCAGCACCTGCGCGAGGCGTTGTGGATCGACCTTGAAGCCCCGACCCGCGCCGAGGAAGACGCGGTTGAAGCGGCACTGGGCATTGGCATCCCGACGCGTGAAGACATGCAGGAGATCGAGGTTTCCTCGCGCATCTACCGCGAAGACGGGGCGCTGTATCTGACGGCGCAGATTGTCGCAAGCCCGGTCGGGCTGGAGGTCGAGATTGCCCCCGTGACCTTTGTCGTGCTGCCCGACCGGCTGGTGTCGGTGCATTATCACCATCCCGGGTCGTTCAGCCATTTCGCCGAATGGGCGGCGCGGCATGACACCGCTTTAGCGACCGGAGCCGACGCGCTGCTCGGGTTGCTGGAATCGGTCGTGGACCGGTTGGCCGACATTCTGGAAGGCGAGTCGCGCAAGCTGGACGCGTTGTCCAAGGCGATTTTCGCCGCACACCGCCCCAGCGGCAAAGGCGAAACCCTGGGCGTTGTCCTGCAGCGGATTGGCCGGGCCGAGGATCTGAACGGCAAGATCGGCGAAAGCCTGTCCACCGTGCAGCGGCTGGTCGGTTACCTGAGCGTCACCGCCGAACACCCCGACCTGCAGGTCCTGACCGAGGTGGACCGACCCTTGGCGCGAACCCTGGCGCTGGACATCCGGTCCTTGCGTGATGTTGTCGCGACCCAAGCCGAAAAGACCCGGTTCCTGCTGGACGCGACGCTGGGGGTGATCAACATCCGGCAATCCGACATCATCAAGGTGTTTTCCGTCGTGGCCTTTGTCTTTCTGCCGCCGACCCTGATTGCCAGCATCTACGGGATGAACTTTGATGCGATGCCGGAACTGAAATGGCGCTTTGGCTATCCGCTGGCGATTGGGTTGATGGCAGTCTCGGCAATCGTGCCCTGGATGATCTTTCGCTGGAAGAAATGGCTGTGACGCTGCCCATGCAAATATGGAGACGTGAATGGCCGTGCTGATCCCGACAGATTTCTCTGCCAGGGTGGTCTGGCTGGGGGCCCAGTTCCAGCCGGTCGAGCGGCTGGTGATCCAGTCGGTCCCACTGACCGAGATGGCGCTTAGCTTTGCCGGGTTGGAGGGCGAGGTGCATGGCGGTCTGACGCGGGCATCCTGCAGCCGGGTGACGGCGCAATATCCCAAGGGGACCACGATCCGGAACGTCCGCCAACTGACCATCGTCAGCGCCGAGGAGATGGCCGACGTGGCGCAGGCCATGGGGCTTTCGACCTTTGACTATCCTTGGGTCGGGGCCTCGGTCGTGCTGGAGGGGATCCCGGACCTCACCCATCTGCCGCCCTCCAGCCGGTTGCAGGGTCCGGATGGGGTGACGCTGGTCATCGACATGCTGAACGAGCCGTGCCAGCAGGTCGTCGTGACCATTGCCAAGGCTGGGCATGACGCGGCCAAGGGGTTCCGCGCGGCCGCCAAGGGACGCCGGGGGGTTACCGCCTGGGTCGAGCGTGAGGGTCTGTTGCGGCTAGGCGATGTCTTGCGGCTGCATGTGCCCGACCAGCGGGCCTGGTCGCATCTTGAGCAAGCGCGGGCCTGAGGCGGGTCCCCTGGCTGACCCCGGAGGGTTTCACACCCTCCGGACCTCCGGTGGAGTATTTTTTCCAAGAGGAAGTGAAATTTAAATTGAATTTTCTGAAAGATTTTCAATATGGATCGAATATTCCGAACCAGCTGCGAGACTGGCGAATTTTGCGACCTTTAGGTCGGAATCCGACACCGACTTTTGAACTTCGCCCGCTATCACCACTCTAACCGAAATTCCGCCCCCTGGGAGACAGTCATGGCCTTCAAGACCGACATCGAGATTGCACGCGAAGCCAAGAAGAAGCCGATCATGGAGATCGGGGCCAAGCTGGGCATCCCGTCCGAACATCTGCTGCCCTACGGCCACGACAAGGCCAAGGTGAGCCAGGAGTTCATCAAGTCGCTGGCGGGTCGCCCCGATGGCAAGCTGATCCTGGTGACCGCGATCAACCCGACGCCTGCGGGCGAAGGCAAGACCACGACCACCGTCGGTCTGGGCGATGGTCTGAACCGGATCGGCAAGAAGGCCGTGGTCTGCATCCGCGAGGCCAGCCTTGGCCCGAACTTCGGCATGAAGGGCGGGGCCGCTGGCGGCGGCATGGCTCAGGTCGTTCCGATGGAGGAGATGAACCTTCACTTCACCGGCGACTTCCACGCGATCACATCCGCCCACAACCTGCTGTCCGCGATGATCGACAACCACATCTACTGGGGTAATGAGCTGGCCATCGACGAGCGTCGGATCGTCTGGCGCCGGGTCATGGACATGAACGACCGCGCGCTGCGCGACATCGTGGTCAACCTTGGCGGCGTCTCGAACGGCTTTCCGCGCCAGACCGGGTTTGACATCACCGTGGCCTCGGAAGTCATGGCGATCCTGTGCCTGTCGAACGATCTGGAAGACCTGCAAAAGCGGCTGGGTGACATCGTCGTCGCCTATACCCGCGAGAAGAAAGCAATCTACGCCCGCGACATCAAGGCCGATGGCGCAATGACCGTTCTGCTGAAAGACGCGATGCAGCCGAATATCGTACAAACGCTGGAGAACAACCCGGCCTTCGTGCATGGCGGTCCGTTTGCCAACATCGCCCACGGCTGCAACTCGGTCATTGCCACCAAGACCGCGCTCAAGCTGGGTGAATATGTCGTCACCGAAGCCGGTTTCGGGGCTGACCTGGGCGCGGAAAAGTTCTTCGACATCAAGTGCCGCAAGGCCGGGTTGAAGCCCTCGGCTGCAGTGATCGTCGCCACGGTGCGCGCGATGAAGATGAACGGCGGCGTGGCGAAGGCCGACCTTGGGGCCGAGAATGTCGATGCGGTCAAGAAGGGCTGTCCGAACCTTGGCCGCCACATCGGCAACGTCAAAGGCTTTGGCGTGCCGGTGGTGGTCGCGATCAACCACTTCTTCAGCGACACCGATGCCGAGATTGCTGCCGTTAAGGCCTATGTCGCCGAGCAGGGGGCCGAGGCTATCCTGTGCAAGCATTGGGCGCATGGCTCGGCCGGGATCGAGGAACTGGCCCACAAGGTCGTGCAGTTGGCGGAATCGGGCGGGGCGAACTTTGCGCCGATCTATCCCGACGACATGCCGCTGTTCCAGAAGCTGGAGACCATCGCCAAGCGCATCTACCACGCTGACGGGGTGATTGCCGACAAGTCGATCCGTGACCAGCTGAAAACCTGGGAAGCGGCCGGTTACGGCCATCTGCCGATCTGCGTGGCGAAGACTCAGTACAGCTTTACCACCGATCCGACTGTGCGCGGCGCGCCGACGGGCCATTCGGTGCCGGTCCGCGAAGTGCGGCTTTCGGCGGGAGCGGGCTTTGTTGTCGCGATCTGCGGTGAGATCATGACCATGCCGGGCCTGCCCAAGGTGCCGTCGGCCGAAGTGATCCGGCTGAACGACGAAGGCCAGGTCGAAGGCCTGTTCTAAGGCTTTCTGCGCGCGGCTTGGTGACTTGGTAAGGAATGATGCGATGACGGCTAAGGTGATCGACGGCAAGGCCTTTGCGGCCAAGGTCCGGGCAGAGGTCGCGACCCATGTGGCGCGGCTGAAGGACGAGACTGGCATTCAGCCGGGGCTTGCGGTGGTTCTGGTCGGCGAAGACCCGGCAAGCCAAGTCTACGTGCGCAACAAGCATGCGTCGACCATCGAGGTCGGAATGGCATCATTCGAACATCGGCTTTCCCCGGAGACGGGGGAGGCGGATCTGCTGGCCTTGATTGACGGCCTGAACGCAGACCCGAAGGTGCATGGGATTCTTGTTCAGTTGCCGCTGCCCGGGCATCTGAATTCCGAGCTGGTGATCAACCGGATTGACCCGTCCAAGGACGTCGACGGTTTTCACATCTCGAACGTTGGCCTGCTGGGCACCGGGCAGAAATCAATGGTGCCCTGCACTCCGCTTGGGTGCCTGATGATGCTGCGCGATCATCACGGCAAGCTTGCCGGACTGAACGCCGTTGTGGTCGGGCGGTCGAACATCGTCGGCAAGCCGATGGCGCAACTGCTGTTGGGCGACAGCTGCACTGTGACCATCGCGCATAGCAGGACCAAGGACCTGGCCGAGGTTTGCCGCCGCGCCGACATTCTGGTCGCGGCGGTCGGTCGGCCCGAGATGATCACCGGCGACATGGTGCGCCCCGGCGCGACGGTGATCGACGTGGGCATCAACCGGATCGAGCGGGACGGCAAGACCAAGCTTGTCGGGGATGTGCATTATGAAAGTGCGGCGGCCGTGGCGGGTGCGATCACTCCGGTTCCGGGCGGGGTCGGGCCGATGACCATCGCCTGTCTTTTGGCCAATACTCTAACGGCTTGCTGCCGGGCCAATGGGCTGGCAGAGCCAGAAGGTTTGACGGCATGAGCGCGGTCTAAGAATTTTCGACGAAAATTCTTAGACTATCGTGGCATTGGAATGGCCAAGGCGCGCGTGCCGGTCAGGATGGCCAGCGCGTCTCTTGCCATGATCGTGGTCAGCGCCGGGTCATTTGACCAAAGCCCTCCGGTATAGGTGCCGTAGGCGGGCATCATCAGCCGCGCGGCATCGGCGAGGAAACAGGGCCTGGACTGGCCGGCAAGGCGGGCCTTCGGGTGGAAATGGCCCGATATCTCGGCGCTTTGCCCCGGCTCGGCGATGTGGCGGAAAGTGAAGGGGCGGACCGTCAGTTCGGCCCGGTGGCTGCCGCCGATGTCGATCGGCCCCGGGTCATGATTGCCGGTGATCCAGGTCCAGTCGCGCCCGGCCATCAGGCGGGTCAGCCAAAGGCGGGACGCGTCGTCGATGCTGCCTGCTGCCGCCAGATCGTCAAAGCTGTCGCCAAGACAGATGACAGTTGCAGCCCCCGTCGTTTCAAGATCGCGGTCGAACTTCTCCAGCGTCGCCTGCGTCTCGTAGGGGGGCAACAATGTGCCGCCGCGCCGGGCGAGGCGTTCGGATTTGCCCAGGTGCAAGTCCGAGACGACGACGACCTGCCGCGCAGGCCAGAAAAGCGCGCCCGTGGCCCGAAGGTGCAGCGTTTCGCCGTGGAAAAAAAGCGCGTGGTGCATGGGGGCTTGTGTGCCCCGGCGGCGGGGATGCTGCAAGGGGGGCGCTCCGCGGGGAGTATTTATGAAAAGAGCAATGGCTTAAGTGAGGCCCGCGGCTTCCATCAGGTTCCGGGCTTCGGACGAGGCAAGACGGTCGCGGCCTTCACCTTGAACCGGAATGCGGCCGGGCTCAAAAAACAGGGGGGCCGCAAGGGGGGTGACGCGGGGCAAGCGGACAAGGTTGATGTTTGCGCCGACGCGGTGGATCAGGGCTTCGATCCGGGAAAAGTCGATCAGGCCGCGCAGGGCCTCTTCGCGGGTGATCTGCAAGAGGAGGTGGTCCGGGTCATAGCGGCGCAGCGTGTCGTAGAGGATGTCGGAGGAGAAGGTCGCCTGCCGCCCGGACTTGCGGCGGCCCTGGTGGCTGCGTTCGATCAGGCCCGAGATGAGGGCGGTGCTGCGGAAGGTACGTTTCATTACCGCGTTGCCAGAAAGCCAGGTTTCCAGACCATCTTTCAGCGTGGTCAGGTCGAAAAGAGGGGCGGCATTGGTGACCGGATCAAGGCCCCAGATCAAGGTGGCGTAATCAGTGGCGACAAAGCCCAAAGGGGCAAGGCCCTGGGATTCCATCTGTTTTGTGAGAAGCAGGCCAAGGGTTTGCTGGGCGTTTCTACCGGCAAAGCCGTAGACGACAAGGTGTTCGCGCCCGTCGTGGGGGAAGCTTTCCAAGAGCAGGGAGTGGGGATCGGGCAGGCGGGAAACCTGTCGTTGCAGGTCAAGCCACCCGGCGGTGTGGGCGGGAAGGTCGGGCCAGCTTTCCTGTTGCAGGATGGCCAGAATCCGGTCGGCAAGCAGGGTGGATGTGGCGAATTTGGTGCCTGAGAAGACTGCAACCTTGGGGTCGCGACCGGGGTTGCGCGACACCTCGACCGTCATTTCGCGCAAGGCTTCGTAGCGGACGATCTGGCCGCCGATCAGGAAGGTGTCGCCGGGGGTGAGGGAGGCGGCAAAGCTTTCCTCGACTTCGCCCAGAGGCGCGCCGTGGCCGCGCAGGCGGACTTTCAGCGTCTCGATGTCGATGATCGTGCCAAGGTTCTGGCGGATCAGGGCGGCGGCGCGGGGGTCGCGCAGGTGCCATTTTCCACCGGTCTGCTTCAGGCGCTGCCAGCGGTCGTAGGCTTTCAGCGCGTAACCTCCGGTCGCGACAAAATCGAGACAGGCGTCGAATTCCGGTTTCGTCAAAACGCCATAAGGGCCGGCGGTGATGACCTCGGCGTAAAGCTGATCGGCGTCGAAGGGACCAGCGCAGGCGGTGGCAAGGATGTGCTGGCACAGGACATCGCGGGGGCCGGGGCCACGGGGTTCGCCGTCAAGCGTGTGGTCGCGGACGGCATCCAGCGCGGCTTGGCATTCGACGACCTCGAACCGGTTTGCGGGAACCAGCAGCGCCTTGGAGGGGGCGTTGTAGCGGTGGTTGGCGCGACCGATCCTTTGAACAAGGCGTTTCACGTTCTTCGGCGCGCCGACCTGGATCACAAGGTCCACGTCGCCCCAGTCCAGCCCAAGGTCGAGCGAGCCGGTGCAGACGACAGCGCGCAGGGCACCGGCTGACATCGCCTGTTCGACACGCGCGCGCTGCTCACGCGACAGGCTGCCGTGGTGGATGCCGATGGGCAGATCCTCGGTGTTGGCCAGCCAGAGGTCGTGGAAGAACAGTTCGGCCTGCGCGCGGGTGTTGTGAAAGATCAGGGTGGTCTTGTGGCGGGCGACTTCGTTCAGGATCGCGGGGATGGCATAGCGGCCACCGCCGCCGCTCCATGGGGGCGGGGCGTCGGTGTCCAGCATGGAAATATCGGGGTCAGGGCCGGGGTCGGCTTGCAGGATCGTGGTTTGGGGGCTGAGGAAACGGGCCAGCGCGGGCGGGTTTTCCACGGTGGCGGACAGGCCGATGCGGCGGAGGCCGGGGGTCAGGCTTTGCAGGCGGGCAAGCTGCAGGACCAGCTGATCGCCGCGTTTGCTTTCGGCAAGGGCGTGAATTTCGTCGATGATAACCCTTTGCAATCCGGCGAAAACCCTTGGTGCGTCTTCGTAAGACAGAAGAAGCGCCAGGCTTTCGGGCGTCGTCAGCAGTATATGCGGCGGGTCGGCGCGCTGGCGGCGGCGCTGGGTATAGCTGGTGTCGCCGGTACGATCCTCGACCCGGATTTTCAGAGCGGCACCTTCGATCGGGGTGCCAAGGTTGCGCCGGATGTCGGCGGTCAGGGCTTTCAGCGGCGAGATATAGAGGGTGTGCAGGCCGGGGGGTGGGTTTGGCCCGAGTTCAGCGAGGGTAGGGAGGAAACCGGCGAGGGTCTTGCCGCCTCCGGTCGGGGCAACAAGGAGGGTGGCGGGGTCGGCGGCCCGGGCCAGCATGTCAAGCTGATGCAGGTGCAGGGTCCAGCCCTTGGCGGCGAACCAGTCGGAAAGAGCGGGGGGAAGGCTGGTCATGGGTCCGTGATAGGCGGTTCGGGCGGGCCGGGGAACAAGGCGCGCGGCGCGCAGCAAGATATTTCGCCGAAAAATCTGTGGTGGCGCTGCATATCGGCTTGCCCGGATCAAAGTCCGCGCCTAATCCAGCCGGATGAGATTACTTTTCCTTGGCGATGTCGTGGGCCGGTCGGGCCGGGCGGCGATAGTGGAGCGGCTGCCGGCCCTGCGTTTGGCCTGGGGTCTGGATTTTGTTGTGGTCAATGGCGAGAACGCCAGTCAGGGCGCGGGTCTGACCGGCGACCATGCCAAGGAATTGCTGGCGGCGGGGGCGGATTGTCTGACTTTGGGCGACCATGCCTTTGACCAAAAGGACATGCTGAGTTTCATCGAGAACGAGCCGCGGATCGTGCGGCCGCTGAATTTTTCCAAGGTGGCGCCGGGCAAGGGGTTCCGCATCTTCGAGGCGACGCAGGGGCGCAAGGTTCTGGTGACGCAGGCGCTGGGGCAGGTTTTCATGAAGCGGCCGTTTGACGACCCTTTCAGCGCGCTAGAGTCTGTGCTGAAGGCGCATACTTTGGGCGCGGTGGTGCAGGCGGCGATTGTCGATGTGCATGCCGAAGCCACCAGCGAGAAGATGGCGATGGGCCATTGGTGCGACGGGATGGCGTCGCTGGTGGTGGGCACGCATACCCACGTGCCGACCGGGGACGCGATGATCCTGGGCAAGGGCACGGCCTATCAGACCGATGCCGGCATGTGCGGCGACTATGACAGCGTTATCGGCATGGAAAAGCTGGAGCCTTTGCGCCGGTTCATCACCGGGATGGTCAAAAGCCGGTTCGAGCCTGCGAATGGCGAGGCGACCTTGTCGGGCGTCTATGTCGAGACGGATGACAAGACAGGCTTGGCGTTGAAGGTCCGGATGATCCGGGTCGGTGGGCGGCTGCAGGAAGCTGCGCCATGAGCCAGCGGGTGGTCTTTCCGTTGATCCTGATCTGGCTGGGCATCGGCTGGGGGTCGACCCAGCCTCTGGGCAAGATCGCCACGACGGGCGGGGCGGGGCCGTTCGGGCTGATCTTCTGGCAGTCGGTGATCTGTGTGGTTCTGCTGGGGGCAATCACTCTGGCGCGCGGGCGTGGGCTGGTGTTCACCCGTCGGGCGCTGACCTTTTACGCTGTGGTCGCGGTGATCGGCACGCTGATCCCGAACACCACCTTTTATGTTTCGGTCACGCATCTGCCGTCGGGGATCATGTCGATCATCATCTCCACCATTCCGCTTATGGCCTTTCCGATGGCGCTGGCTTTGGGGATGGAGCGGTTTCAGGCGCTGCGGCTGGTGGGTCTTGGGCTGGGGCTGTGCGGGGTGGCGCTGATCGCCCTTCCACGGGCCAGCCTGCCGGACCCTGCGATGGCGGCGTTTCTGCCGCTGGCGATGGTCGGGCCGCTGTTTTACGCGATGGAGGCGACGTTCGTGGCCCGCTTTGGCACCGCTGGAATGGACCCGGTGCAGGCGATGTTCGGGGTCAGCGTTGCGGCGATGTTGCTTAGCCTGCCGGTCATGCTGACTCTGGGGCAGGGGTTTGTGCCTTGGCCAGTGGGCAAGCCCGAGGCGGCGCTGATCGCGTCATCCGCGCTGCACGGGCTTTTGTATTCGACCTATGTCTGGCTTGCGGCGCGGGCGGGATCGGTCTTCGCCTCGCAGTCGACTTATCTTGTGACCGCGTCGGGGGTCTTCTGGGCGATGCTCTTGTTGGGTGAGCGGTTCTCGCCGATGATCTGGGTGGCGCTTGTGGTGATGCTGGCCGGTGTGGCACTGGTAAGCCCACGCGGAAAACGGGTGGAGGTCTGATGTTCGGGCTGGCAATCCCTGCCGAGGCGGCCCCGTTCGTCGCCATGGCCATCCTTGCGGTGATGTTCGTCCTGTTCGTGCTGGAACGGACCCCGGTCGAAGTGACGGCCATTGGCGGGGCGGCGGTGATGCTGGTGCTGGGCATTCTGCCTGTCAAGGAGGCGACTTCGGTCCTGTCGAACTCAGCCCCCTGGACCATCGCGCTGATGTTTCTGGTCATGGGCGGCATGGTCCGCACCGGCGCGGTCGAGGCGGTGATCGGGGCGGTGACCCGCCACGCGGGCGACCGGCCGAAGACGACAATCGTGGTGCTGCTGGTGTCGGTTGCCGTCGCCTCGGCCTTCATGAACAACACGCCGCTGGTCGCGGTGATGATTCCGGTGGTGATCCAGCTTGCGATCAAGATTGGGGCGTCACCGTCCAAGCTGCTGATCCCGCTTAGCTATATGACCGTGCTGGGCGGCATGATCACGCTGATCGGCACCTCGACCAACATTCTGGTTGACGGCGTAGCGCGCGACCGGGGGCTGGAGCATTTCAGCCTGTTCGAGATTGCCCCCTTGGGCATTGCGGTCACGCTGGCGGGCGGCCTGTTTCTGGCGCTGTTCGGCAACCGGTTGTTGCCGGTGCGTCAGTCGATGGGGGTCCTGCTGTCGGACCGCCGAAAGATGAAGTTCTTCACCGAGGTCGCGGTGCCCGAAGACAGCACGCTGATCGGCCAGCCGGTGATGAACATCGACCTGTTCAAGCGCGACGGGGTGCGGGTGATCGACGTTTTGCGCGGCGACGCATCCTTGCGGCGTGATCTGGTGCCCGTGACGCTGGAGGCCGGGGACAGGGTCGTCCTGCGCACCGAGATGACGGAACTGATGGGCCTGCACGCCCGCAAGGACGTGCATCTGGTCGACAAGCTGTCGTCGGTCAAGACCGAGACGGTCGAGGTCCTGATCGGCCCCGGTTGCCGGATGGAGGGGCAGCGTCTTGGCGACCTGCGCCTGCGGCGGCGCTATGGTGTCTATGTGCTGGCGGTGCATCGCCACAACCAGAACATCGGGCGGCAGCTGGATGATCTGGTGGTTCGGATCGGCGACACGCTGCTGTTGGAAGGCACGATCGAGGATATCCAGCGGCTGGCCGCCGACATGAACCTACTGGACGTGAACCGTCCGCGCGTGATGGCGTTCCGCCGGGCCAAGGCGCCGATTGCGATTGCCGCCTTGGTGATGATCGTGGTCCTTTCGGCACTGGACCTTGCCCCGATCATGCCGCTGGCGCTGATCGCGGTGGCGGTGATCCTGGTTACCCATTGCATCGACAGTGACGAGGCGTTTTCGTTCATCGACGGGCGACTTCTGGCGATGATCTTCGCCATGCTTGCGGTCGGCGAGGGGCTGGACCAGTCGGGCGCGGTGGGCCTGATTGTCAATGCTGTCGCGCCCTTGCTGGAAAACCTGGGGCCTTTCGCGCTGATCCTGGCTGTCTATTTCATCGGCCTCGTGCTGACCGAGTTTCTGTCAAACAACGCCGTTGCGGTGATCTATACCCCGGTTGCCATCGAGCTTGCGTTGAAGCTGGGCCACGACCCGCGCCCCTTTGTGGTTGCGGTCATGTTTTCGGCGACCTTGGCCTTCGCGACGCCGGTGGGATACCAGACCAACATGATGGTCTACGGGCCGGGGGGCTATAAATTCTCTGACTTCACCAAGGTCGGGTTGCCGCTGAATGTGATCGTGATGCTGGTGGCCTGCGCGCTGATCCCGATGATCTGGCCGTTGTAAGCCCAGAGCGGACAGAACTGCTGCCCAGAGTTGGGCTTTCCAAACCGGTTCGCCGATTGTAGCGTTGACACCGACTGATTGAGGATTTGTGGGATTGGGCCCAGACACGAACGTTAACTCGCCGTTCCAAGATCCACGGGTCGCTCGGGTTCGCACCGACGCGGATATCTCCGCTGCAGTCTCGCTGGTATGGGAGTTCTTCGATTTCTTGCGCAACCGGTATCCGGACTTGGGTGAGGCGCATGATCGCTACATCGCCGGACAGGACGTTGCCGGCGGCCTGGGAGATTTTCGCAATGTCTTCCTCCCGCCTCGCGGTGATTGCCTGGTCGCGCGTGTGGACGGCGAGATTGCAGGGCTTGTCATGCTGAAGCGCCGGACGCCTGACACATGTGAACTTAACCGGATGTTCGTTCGAGAAAGCGCCCGAGGCCGCGGCCTCGGGCGAGCACTTGCCACCGCGATGATTGGCGAGGCGCGGGCGCTCGGCTACCGCAATATCGCGCTTGGTGCTTTGTCACGGCATGTGGAGGCGCTGCCCTTGTATCGTTCACTTGGGTTCCGTCAGGAGGGAGATGGCAATCCGATTGGTTCTGCGGATGCCAGGGCGCTATCGATGTCCATGGCTTTGTAGAATCCTGCATATCCAGAGCGCCACGATCGAAAATTCAGATCTTCATCACGATGCCGCATCCAAGTGCTCGCCACCTGACAGAAGGTTCCGATGGAAGCAGGGTATCGAGCACCAGTCCAGCATCCCTGAGCGAAACTTTCGGATGACTGCAAAGCCCGCAAGGCGGACATTCGAACTGACCCCCTGCAGACCGGATGAGGCGGCGGGGTTGCAGTCCAAGCGGGGGCTGGTGTAGAGGACGCCAGCACCGACAAATGACCGGAGACAGGGCTCATGGCAGGCCATTCTAAATGGGCGAACATCCAGCACCGCAAGGGCAAGCAGGACAAGGCGCGCTCGGCAACATTCTCGAAGCTGGCGAAGGAAATCACCGTCGCGGCCAAGATGGGGATGCCTGACCCCGACATGAACCCGCGCCTGCGGTTGGCAGTGAAGGCCGCCAAGGCGGTGTCGATGCCGAAAGACGTGATCGACCGCGCGATCAAGAAAAGCCAGATGGGCGATGCGGCGGATTACATGGAAATCCGCTATGAAGGTTACGGCGTCAACGGCATTGCGATCATCGTCGAGGCCCTGACTGACAACCTGAACCGCACCGCGTCGAACGTGCGCAGCTATTTCAGCAAATGCGGCGGCAACCTTGGCACCACCGGGTCGGTCAGCCACAGCTTTGACCGCGTGGGCGAGATTTCCTATCCGGCCAGCGCCGGGTCCGCCGATGACATGATGATGGCCGCGCTAGACGCGGGTGCGGATGATGTCGAAAGCGATGACGAGGGCCATTGGGTCTATTGCCCGGTCGAAAGCCTGTCGGACGTGTCCGACGCGCTGGAAAAGTCGCTGGGAGAATCGACGGAGTCAAAGCTGATCTGGAAAGCTCAGACCTTGACCGAGGTCGATCTGGACACCGCGCAAAAGCTGTTGCGGCTGATCGATCTGCTGGAAGAAGATGATGACGTGCAGACCGTCACCCACAACTTTGACGTCCCCGAAGACGTGGCGGCGCAGCTTTAAGCCCCGTCAACAATTTCGCCTTGCCCCTTGTAATGTGACCGCAATGGGCGCATATGGGCCGGGCAAAGCTTCCTCTCTTTCGGTCTTCTGTCTGCCTATCGGCCCGCAGCTCTTCGAACGTGACGACACTTGAGCCGGGCCACCGCAAGCTCGTGGGTGGCATATTGACAGGAGATCTCACGATGGCCAGTGGCACCGTGAAATGGTTTAACGCAACCAAGGGTTTCGGCTTCATCGCCCCCGCAGGTGGTTCCAAGGACGTGTTCGTCCATGTGACCGCTCTGGAGCGCGCAGGCATCCGCTCGCTCGCTGATGGCCAGGCTGTGACCTTCGACGTCGAGCAGGACCGCAACGGCCGTGAATCGGCTGTGAACCTCGCGCTCGCATAAAATTTCGCGCCTTTCGGGGCCGGAAGGGAACGGGGGTGGCCTTAGGCCGCCCCCGTTTTCTTTTGTACAAGGGTCTGTCCCGCCGCTGCGGCGATCGCGCGGGTCAGGTCTGCCAGCGCCGGGGCCGCAAGCCGGGTGAACTGCCAGTGCAGGGCCACGTCATGGGGCGTGTCGGGCACAAGCTCCACCAGTCGACCAGCGGCCAGATGGGACGCTACCAGCGGTTCGGGGTTCAGGCCCCAGCCAAGGCCACAAAGGCACGCATCGACAAAGGCCTGGGACGAGGCCATCCTGTGACTTGGAAACGCGGCGCGTCTGGCATCACCGCCGGAATGGTCCGCGACCCAGCGTTCCTGCAGCCGGTCCTTGTCGGAAAAAGTCAGCGCCGGTGCGATGGAAAGGCTGCGCGCAGTTACCCCAGTGGCGAACCAGTGAGCCATATAGCCAGGAGAAGCGGTTGCGCGGTAGCGCAGTTTGCCAAGCGCCAGCGTGTCGCAGCCCTGCAAGGGGCCGGGGTGCGAGGTGATGGCGGCCACCACCTCACCCCGGCGCAGCCAGTCCTGGCTGACATCCTGATCGTCTATGACAAGGTCGAACAGGAAGCCTTCGGTCGCCGCCAGCGCCGGGATGACCCAGGTTGCCAGACTGTCGGCATTGACCGCGATGCGCAGGGTCGCCGGGCCTGGGGCAAGGTTCGGCAGGTCCGCCGACAAGGTGCGTTCCAAGAGCGTGATTTCGTCATGGTGGCGGATCAGGCGCAGGCCGGGGTCGGTGGCGGTGCAGGGTTGGCCGCGGCGGACGAGAAGGGAGCCGGTCGCCTCCTCCAGCGCCTTGATCCTTTGGCTGATGGCGCTGGGCGTGACATGCAGTTCCGCCGCCGCAAGGTCAAAGGACCCGCGCCGGTGGACGGCAGCAAGGGCGGCAAGCTGGGCGGGGTCAAGCATTAGTTTCGCTAATCCAGGGACAGGAAGATTAACTGGAATGTGGCGGATGGGCAGTCTAGGTCAAGCGAAACATAGGGGTGGGACCATGGCGGAAACGAATCTGGCGGTGTTGTTACGGACGATGGAGCCGGTGCTGTTTCCGATGCCCTACGGCTATGCGGTCTGGGCCGGTCCGGTGCCTTTTGCCCCCTTCGCCACCGTGGCCGAGGCCGAGGGGGTGACCATTGTGGCCCTTTTGTCCGATATCTCAGCGGCTGGGATGACGTCGGACCCATGGGCGCGGATCAGTCTGACGGTGCACAGCGATCTGGAGGCGGTCGGGCTGACGGCGGCCTTTGCCGGGGCACTGGGGCGGGTGGGGATAAGCTGCAACGTGATCGCCGGGTTTCACCACGACCATTTGTTCGTGCAATGGGACCGCCGCGCCGACGCCGTTGCCGCGTTGAAAGCGCTGTCCGATGTTTGAGGCGGCGCTGCAGGGCTATCTGGTGGCCATCAGTCTGATCATGGCCATTGGCGCGCAGAATGCTTTTGTCCTGCGGCAGGGTTTGCGGCGCGAGCATGTTCTGGCCGTGGTGCTGGTCTGCGCGCTGTCCGATGCGACGCTGATTGCCGTCGGGGTAGCTGGCTTTGGCGCCGCCAGCAAAGCGGCCCCCTGGCTGGGTGAGGCGATGCGCTGGGGTGGGGTCGCGTTCCTTGTCGTCTACGGCGCCTTGCGGTTTCGCGCGGCGGCGCGGGGGGGTGAGGCGCTCCGGCCCTCGGACGCGACTTCGGCTCCGCTCGGGCAGGTGGTGGTGACCTGTCTGGTGCTGACCTGGGCCAATCCGCATGTCTATCTGGATACGGTGGTGCTTCTGGGTTCGATCTCGGCGCAATATGCGCCGCATCAACTGGCATTCGCCCTCGCGGCGGCCTGCGGATCGTTCAGCTTTTTTGCTGCCCTTGGCTTTGGCGCACAGCTCTTGGCCCCGGTCTTCGCCAGACCTGCAGCCTGGGTCTGGCTGGAGATCGGGGTGGGCGCGACGATGTGGGCGATTGCGGCGGCGCTGGCGTTTGGATGAGGCGGGGGGAACGGTTTCGCCTTGCGTTTCGACCCGCAGGTCGGGGTTCCCCCGACTCTCCCCCCAACACCTTGCCTGCCCGCTGCCAACCCGCTAGGAAACTCAGGACCCTTTTCGCCATGAGGCACCCATGCGTCTGACCCGCTACTTCCTTCCCGTCCTCAAGGAAAATCCCGCCGAGGCGCAGATCGTCTCGCACCGCTATATGCTGCGGGCGGGCATGATCAAGCAGCAGGCGGCGGGGATTTATTCCTGGCTGCCGCTGGGCCTGCGCGTGTTACGCCGGATCGAGCAGATCGTGAACGAGGAACAGGAACGCGCGGGCCACATTCCCCTGCTGATGCCGACCTTGCAGCCCGCCGATCTGTGGCGCGAAAGCGGGCGCTATGACGACTACGGGCAGGAAATGCTGCGGATCAAGGACCGGCAGGACCGCGAGATGCTGTATGGCCCGACGAATGAAGAGATGATCACCGACATCTTCCGCGCCCATGTCAGCAGCTACAAGGACTTGCCGCTGACGCTTTATCACATCCAGTGGAAGTTCCGTGACGAGATGCGCCCCCGCTTTGGCGTGATGCGCGGGCGTGAATTCCTGATGAAGGACGGCTACAACTTTGACGTCGACAAGGCCGCAGCCCTGCATGCCTATAACCGCCACATGGTCAGCTATCTGCGCACCTATGAACGCATGGGCCTGACCGCGATCCCGATGCGGGCGGACTCTGGCCCGATCGGCGGCGATGACACGCATGAATTTCTGGTCCTCGCCGCGACCGGCGAGTCCGAGGTGTTCTTCGACAGCGCCGTGACCGAGCTGAAACTGGGCAACCGTGAGGTCGACTACGACAACCGCGACGAGGTGGCTGCGGTCTGCAAGGAGTTCACCACCCTTTACGCCCGCACGGATGAGACGCACGATCAGGCCCTGTTCGACGCCATCCCCGAAGACCGCCGCAAGGTCGCGCGCGGGATCGAGGTCGGGCAGATCTTCTACTTCGGCACCAAGTACTCCGCCGCGATGGGGGCGATGGTAACCACCGCCGAAGGCACCAAGGTCCCGGTCGAGATGGGGTCGCATGGCATCGGCGTCTCTCGCTTGCTCGGCGCGATCATCGAGGCCAGCCATGACGACAAGGGCATCATCTGGCCCGAAGGCGTCACCCCGTTCCCGGTTGGGATCGTGAACCTCAAACAGGGCGATGCGGCGGCGGATGCGGCCTGCGAGGGGCTTTACAAGGCTCTGCAAGCCAAGGGCCTTGAGGCGCTGTATGATGACCGGGATGAGCGCGCCGGGGCCAAGTTCGCCACGATGGACCTGATCGGCCTGCCGTGGCGGATCACCGTCGGGCCGCGCGGGCTGGCGAACGGGGTGGTCGAATTGACCAGCCGCCGGACCGGGGTCAGCGAAGAGATGGCTCCCGAAGCGGCGGTGGCCCGGATCGCCGAGATTTACGCGGGCGTCTGATCCGATATTTCTGCCCCTTGCCCATGGTGGGGGGCCGGTCTGGTCCGCTGATACATGTCGCACAGGACCGCCACCGCGAAGATCGTTGTCAGAAAGCCAAGCGTCCGCAGCAGCGTGAAGTAGGCAAGTATGATCAGGCTATCCTCGGTTACGCCCAGGGCACCAAGACCAAGATTGCTGGCCCAAGCCGCCGCAAGCAGCACGGCCCCCACCAGCCCCGGCCCGGCAACCAGTCGCCAGAAGGTCTGAAATCCGGCGCGCAGGCCTTGTGACAGCCGGTAAGTCCCGTCGCGGGCCACCGTCGCCGGGAGCGCCGTCCCGAACAGGCTGAGCGTCAGAAGATAGACCGGCATGATCGCCACCAGAACGACGATCAGCATCGTATCCCTGT